>CANQTG010000056.1 GCA_947626715.1 uncultured Lachnospiraceae bacterium
GTGCTGAACCGCAGCATGAATCTGGGCGGCGGCTATTGGCTGTGGAGCGCCAGCCTCCGCTATCTGTTCATGCTGCCCATGACATGGGCGCTGGCAAGCCGCCGCGGCGGCATCGGCGCTGTGCTAAGGGAGGTCAAGGCGAAACCCGGCTCTTGGCTGCTGTGGAGTACGGTGGGCTTCGGACTGTTCTATGCGCCGCTGACATGGGCATCCGTGTACGGGGAGAGTTGGTTCGTGGCGGCCACATGGCAGCTGACCATCGTGGCCGGGATCCTGCTGACCCCGCTGTTTGGGAAAAAGATTCCCGGAAAGAATCTGGCCTGTTCCGGCGTAATCCTGCTGGGAGTATTCCTTCTGCAGGCGGCGCACTTCCGCACCATGCGGCTGGAGGGAACTCTTCCGGCGCTGGCGCTGATCCTGATCGCGGCCTTCTCCTATCCCCTCGGAAATCGGAAGATGATGGCCTGCTGCCCTGCAGAGTTCTCCACATTCCAGCGCGTGTTCGGCATGACCCTTTGCAGTATGCCCTTCTGGTTGGTGATGAGCGGAATCGCCCTTGCGGGTTACGGTCTGCCCGCAGCGGGACAAATTGCACAGGGCTTCACAGTGGCGCTCTTCTCCGGCGTCATCGCCACGCTTCTCTTCTTCGAGGCTACCAACATCGCCAAGCATGACGCCCGGCAGCTTGCCATGGTGGAAGCGACCCAGTCGGGCGAGGTACTGTTCACGATCCTAGGCGGCGTTCTGTTTCTGGGAGACAGCCTGCCCACCATGGCCGGCTGCGCCGGAATCGCGCTCATCGTAGCGGGCATGGTTGCCAACAGCTTTGCTGCCGCAGGATAAATCCGTATCATAAACCATGAAATGCATATCTTTTTCTCTTGTTTTTGTCCTTACGATATTGACAAACTTCAAATTTTGAAAAAGGAGGATCCTAGTATGGAGATCGAACGTAAATTTACCGTAAAAACCCTGCCCGCAGACCTAAACCGCTATCCGGTCAAGCACTTGGAACAGGCGTATCTGAACACCAGTCCCGTCATACGTATCCGCCGCGAGGATGCCGACTGCTATCTGACCTATAAGGGCGAAGGGCTTCTTGCAAGAGAAGAATACAATCTGCCGCTCGATCAGGAAAGCTATGAACATCTTCTCCCAAAATGCGACGGCAATGTCATTTCCAAAAATCGTTACCGGATCCCCTGCGGACGCCATACTATCGAACTGGACGTCTTTGACCCACCCTTTGCGCCTTTGGTCATCGCCGAGGTGGAATTTGAGACGACCAAAGAGGCAGAAGCCTTTCTGCCGCCGGACTGGTTTGGCGAGGACGTCACCTACGACCCGGCATACCATAATTCTAATCTATCCAAACGCAAGTTTTGACGACGCGCCTCGCAGCTTTCCCGCAAAGCTCTCCGACGCTCCGCCGACGATTCACTCCGCGGCTCCCGTAACGAACATGCCGCCTCCGCTACAGTCTGCCGTACAATTCCGTCATAGCCCGGATCTCTGCCGCGAGCCCGTCCGTACACGCGCCCGCCTCCATGCGCCATTTCCAGTTTCTTCCCAGCGTTGAGGGCAGATTCATGCGCGCGCCGCCGTCTAAACCCAGATAATCCTGCATGGGAATGACCGCCGTATCCGCCACGCTCGAGAGCGCCGCCCGTATCAGGGCCGGAAGCGCATCCTGATCCCTCCTGATACCCAGATACCGTTTTACAAGGCTCTTATCCCGACGCTTTAACGAGGCGAACCAGCCCGCCGTCGTGTCGTTGTCATGCGTTCCCGTATAGACGACGCAGTTCTGCGTATAATTGTGCGGCAGATATGCGTTCTCCGCTTTGGAATCAAACGCGAACTGCAATACCTTCATTCCCGGATATCCCGTCTTTTTTACCAGACGCAACACCGAGGGGGTGAGAAAGCCCAGATCCTCCGCGATCACATCGATCTTTCCAAGCCCCGCTTTCAACGCCTTAAAGATATCGTATCCGGGCCCCGTTTCCCAATGCCCGTTTTCCGCGGTCTCATCTCCATAGGGGATCGAATAATACGCATCGAATCCCCGGAAATGATCGATCCGCAGCACGTCATACAGCCTGCGGCAGTGAGCGATCCGCCGGATCCACCACTGATAGCCGCTCTCCCTGTGATACTCCCAGCGATAGAGAGGGTTTCCCCATAGCTGCCCCGTTTTGGAAAAGGCATCCGGCGGGCAGCCCGCCACCGCGACAGGCATACCGTCCTCATTAAGCTGGAAAAGCTCCGGCCCCGCCCAAGTATCCGCGCTGTCAAAGGCCACATAGATCGGGATATCCCCTATGATCCGTATCCCTTTTTTGTTCGCATATTCCTTCAGCGCCCGCCACTGCTTGAAAAACAGATATTGCACGAACTTATAAAACTCGATCTCGTCCGCGCATTTCTCGCGATACCGCTCCAGCGCTTCCGGCCTGCGCAGCCGGATATCCGTATCCCATTCGATCCAGCTCCTGCCGCCAAAGATATTTTTCACCGCCATATAGAGCGTATAATCCTCCAGCCAGTCCCCGTTTTCCCTGCAAAATTCACCGTAGGCGGGATCTGTCTCTGCGCAGCTGTTTTGATAAGCCTGATACAGGACCCGGAAACGGAAGCGGTAAAGCTTTTCATAATCTACGCTCCCGCTGTCCGTTCCAAAATCATAGCGCTCGCAGTCCTGCCTGCGCAGATATCCCTCCTGCGCCAGCGTTTCCAGATCGATCAGATACGGATTGCCCGCAAAGGTAGAAAACGACTGATAGGGCGAATCCCCGTAGCCTGTCGGCCCCAGCGGCAGGATCTGCCAGAGCCTCTGCCCCGCTTTTTCCAGAAAGTCCACAAATTCGCGGGCCTCCTTTGAAAACGTCCCGATCCCGTATTTCGACGGGAGGCTGGAAACCGCCATCAATATACCGCTCGCTCTCATGCTCATCTCATCCTTTCACCGCGCCCGTCACAGCGTTTTGGGGATCCCCCGTTTCCTCTCTCACAGCTTGCTCAGCTTCCAGATATCGCGGTTATACTCCGCGATCGTCCGATCGGAAGAGAAAAAGCCTGCCCGGGCGATATTGACCAGCATCATCCGTTTCCATTTCGCCCTGTCCTCATAGTCCGCAAACGCCCGATCCTTTACCCGGATATAATCCTCCAGATCCAGCAGGGTCATAAAATAATCCTTCTTTAAAAGCTCCTGATACAGGCGCTCCAGATTCTCCTTATGCCCGCAGGCAAGCGCCTGTTTTCCTATGATAAAATCCACCGCCTCTTTGATGACCGGGCTCTTTTTATAGTAGTCCTTCGGCGCATAATCGGACTTTTTATAATGCCCGATGACCGTATCGGAATCCGCACCGAAAATATAGATATTCTCGTCGCCGACCAGCTCGTGGATCTCCACGTTCGCGCCGTCGTCCGTCCCCAGCGTCACCGCGCCGTTTAACATGAATTTCATATTGCCGGTGCCGGAGGCCTCTTTGGAAGCCAGCGAGATCTGCTCGGAGATATCGCAGGCCGGAATCAGCTTCTCCGCATAGCTGACGTTATAGTTTTCGACCATGAGCACCTTCATATAAGGGCTTACGTCAGGATCACGGTTGACGATCTCCTGCAGTACTAGGAGCAGATGAATGATATCCTGCGCGATCACATAAGCGGGCGCGGCCTTCGCCCCGAATAGGAAGGTGATCGGCGTAGACGGCTTCTTCCCCTTCTTGATCTCCAGATATTTATGAATGATATACAGCGCGTTCATCTGCTGGCGCTTGTATTCATGCAGACGCTTGATCTGGATATCAAAAATTGAATCTGGATTTAAGAATACCCCTTCCTTTTCCGCTACATAGGCGGCCAGCTCCTCTTTCTTTTTATGCTTGATCGCTTCCAGCTCCCGCAGCGCGTCCTCATCGTCCCGATAGGCCAGCAGCTTTTCCAGTCTGGACGCGTCCCGCTTATAGCTCTCCCCGATCCGCTTATCGAGATACGCGGTCAGCTCGCGGTTGCAGGAGAGCAGCCAGCGGCGGAAGGTAATGCCGTTCGTCTTATTATTGAATTTCTGCGGATAGATATCATAAAAGGGCTTTAGCTCCGTATGCTTTAGGATATCCGTATGGATCGCGGCTACGCCGTTCACGCTAAAGCAATAATGGATATCGATATGCGCCATATGTACCCTTTGATCCGAATCTATGATCTGTACCTTAGGATCCTCGTATTTAGCGGCGATCCGCTTATCCAGCTCTTTGATGATCGGCACGAGCTGGGGCACGACCTTCTCCAGATAAGCAAGCGGCCATTTCTCCAGCGCCTCCGCCAGTATCGTATGATTGGTATAGGCGCAGGTCCTGCTCACGACCTCGATCGCCTCGTCCATCGTAAACGCCTTGTCGTCCACTAGGATACGGATCAATTCCGGTATGATCATGGTCGGGTGCGTGTCGTTGATCTGAATGACCGCGTGCTCGTATAACTTCCGCAGATCGTATTTTTTCTCTCTCATCTCCTGCAGGATCAGCTGCGCCGCGTTGCTGACCATAAAATACTGCTGATAGATCCGAAGCAGATTCCCCGCTTCATCCGAATCGTCGGGATACAGGAAGAGAGTGAGGTTCTTTTCTATTTTTTCCTTGTCAAATTCGATCCCTTCCTTTACCAGACTCTCGTCCACGGATTCGATATCAAACAGGCTCAGGCGGTTGACGCCGTTCCCGTAGCCGACCACATCGATCTGGTACAGCCTTGACGTCACCTTCTTTTTCCCGAAGAACACGTCAAAGGTCGTATCCGTCCTTTTCAGCCAAGAATCCTTTTCTATCCAGTCGTTTTTTTCCGCCGTCTGGAGCTTGTCGCGAAACACCTGCTTGAACAGGCCAAAATGATAATTCAGCCCGATCCCTTCCCCCGGCAGCCCCAGAGAAGCGATCGAATCCAGAAAGCAGGCCGCGAGACGTCCCAAGCCCCCGTTTCCGAGCGAAGGCTCCGGCTCTATCTCCGCTATAGCGGAAAGCTCCTTCCCGTTCTTTTTCAGGATCTCGTCCAGCTTATCATAGATCCCTAAATTGATCAGATTATTGGAAAGCAGCTTCCCGATCAGAAATTCCGCAGAAATATAATAGATTTTCTTATCCCCCGATATCTCGGAAGCCGCGTCCAGTATGTTTTTGCATAAATGCAGGATCGCCTCGTATAACTGCCTGTCATCCGCTTCCTGTATGGACAGCCCGTACAGCTCCCGAACCAGTCTGGCAAGCTCCGGTTCCAGATTCATCAGGATGACTTCCTGCTGCATATGTCGTTCCATCGGCATAAGATCTTCCTCCCATTCTTCCGTCTTCTATCTCGTCTCTGTATTTTATTTTCCGTCTCCGCGAATGAGCATATCACGGGAAAAATTTTTCTGCAAGAGCAATTTACGCGCATTTTCCTGCTCCGCTTCGTCTTTACAGAAAAGGGACTGTCTCAGAATGAAAAAGCTCCATTCTACGGCAGTCCCCCTTCCTTATTTCTGTATTATCTGCGCACCAGATGTCTTGGCGTCCCGTTTACGAACAGGGGCTGCAATTCTCCCATGATAAGCGGTCTCGCGTATTTCTCATACGCTTCGGTCAGCCCGCAGCCGTCCTCGGTGATCCACTCGTCGGGAACGGATCTTTCCACATTCGCGATCTCGTGGATATCATATGCGCTCGTCCCGCATTGATACGGATCGTCGCCGTTTCGGTTCAGCGTGATCATCATGCCGGTCTTGCCTTCTTCTGCGGCAATCACCGCGGCATGTCCCGCTTGGAACGCTTCGTTGATATCCGTCAGGGAAGCGATATGCGTCGCTGCGCGCTGCAGGGTCGAAAATTCGATCGCTCTGGTCTTCAGGCCCGTCTCCGCCGCGACAGCCTGCGCCAGATACACCGCCGTACCGGACATCTGCTTATGCCCGAACGCGTCTACGGCAACGTTCGCATTGGCCAGCTCGCACACATATCTCCCGTCCGCCACCTTAATGCCTTCGGAAACAGCGATCACAACGGAGGATTTCCTTGCCGCCAGATCCTTTATCTTTGCCATGAAAGCATCCATATCAAAGGTGCGTTCCGGCAGATAGATCGCGTCCACGCCCTCGCAGTCCACGTCCTTCGCAAGCGCCGCCGCCGCCGTCAGCCAGCCCGCGTTGCGCCCCATGATCTCTACGATCAGGATCGTGGGCTTCTCTACGCCAAAGGAAGCGTTGTCGCGGATCACCTCTTTAATAGAAGTCGCGATATATTTTGCCGCAGAGCCGTATCCGGGACAATGGTCCGTGATCGGCAGGTCGTTGTCGATCGTCTTAGGAACGCCGACGAAGCGCTGCGTTTTCCCATGCGCCGCCGCATAATCGGAGAGCATTTTTACGGTATCCATAGAGTCGTTCCCGCCCGCGTAGAAAAGGCACTCGATATCATGCTTTTCCATGATCTCAAATACTTTTTCATAGACGTCCTCATGGCCTTCGATCTTAGGCATTTTAAAACGGCAGCTCCCCAGAAACGCCGACGGAGTCCTCTTTAACAGCTCGATCCCCGTGCCGTCGCTCAGATAATCGTCGAGGTCGCAGAGATTATCCGCTAAGAATCCCTGAATGCCGTGCACCATGCCGTATACCTTCTTTACGCCCAGCTCCTTAGCCGCCGCATAAACGCCCGCAACGGAAGAATTGATCACAGCGGTAGGGCCGCCGGACTGTCCAACAACAATATTTCCTTTCATAGCTCTTTCTCCTTTTTCCAAAATCCTACGCCTAACTGCGCCGATTCATTATAACAGAAAAAAAACGGCAAAACAAGGGTAAGTCCCAAAAAATACAAGCTTCTGCGGCAAACGGCAGGGCGCGGCGCGCAGGGTGCGCAGACGGCCCAAAGCGCGGGATAGAGCGGGAGGGGCGGTCATGCCTCCAGTTCCAGCACCAGAGCCTGATATCCCTTTAAGACCAGCCCTCGCCCCTTCCTTTCTAAACCTTTTTCATTATTTATCAGCGTTTTTTTATAGTCCGACGAAAGCGTCACGCTCTGCTCCTGCTTTTGGAAATTCCCGATCACCAGCAAAAGCCGTTCTCCCCTGCGGTAATACGCCATCAGGTTATGCCGCTCCTCCCAGACCGGCTCCAGAGAGCCGTACACGATCGTCTCCCCGTATACCGGATCCTTGCGCAGGGCGATCAGCTCCTTATAAAAGCTCCACAGCGAATCGGGATCGTTTCTCTGCGCCGCCGCGTTGATCGCCGTATGGTTCGGATTTACCCTAAGCCACGGCTTCCCCGTCGTAAAGCCCGCGTTCTCACCATCGTCCCACTGCATTGGCGTCCTCGCGTTGTCGCGGCTCAGGCGCAGGACGCTGCGCAGCGCCTCTTCCTCCGATAAGCCCGCCCTTAACGCGACCTGATATTCGTCCAGCGTGGAAACGTCGTCGATCTCATCAATAGAGGCAAACGGCATATTCTCCATGCCCAGCTCCTGCCCCTGATAGATAAAGGGCAGCCCGCGCAGCATAAAATACATGACCGCCAGCAGCTTTTTGCTTTCCAGACAAAGATCCTGCGCGGGCAGATAACGGCTCACGCCGCGCGGTTCATCGTGGTTTTCAATGATATTGGATAAGAAGCCCACGTCCGCGACTCTATCCTGCGCCTCAAAGCAGCACTTTTTATAATCGTCCGGCGTGATCTCCGTATAGTCGTACCAGCCCTTATCGCTCTTTCCAAAAAGCGTCCCGCTAAAATCAAAGATACTGGAAAAATAGCCGCCCTCCCTGACAAAATCGGGGATCTCCTCCTGCCGTTCCACAAAGACCTCCCCGACCGAAAAGGCGTCGTGCCTGCGAAAGGTTTTCTCCTGCATCTCCTGCAGGAACGTTCCGACCCCTCTGGCCTCTTTTAACATGGCGCTGATACTGCACAGCCCGTCCTCCCGGTCCGGCTCATAGCTGCGCAGCGGGAGCGCCTTTTTGATGTTGATGATCGCGTCGATACGGAAGCCTCCCAGCCCCTTTTCCAGCCACCAGTTGATATTTTTATATACCTCCTCGCGCAGACGCGGATTTTCCCAATTCAGGTCGGGCTGCTTCTTATGAAAGCTGTGCAGATATTGATAATCCGTCCCGGGCAGCTCGTCCCATGCGCTTCCGCCGAAATACGAGCGCCAGTTCGTATACGGCGTGCCGTCCCCGTTCTTTTTCCGCAGATAAAAGAAGCCACCGTATTCCCCTTCCGGATCCTCACATGCCTTTTGGAACCATTCGTGCTCGTCGGAGCAGTGATTGACGACAAGATCCAGTAAAATGACCATGTCCCGTTTCCCCGCCTCCGCGATCAGCCTTTCCATATCCGCCAGCGTCCCGAAACGCGGATCGATGTTATAATAATCCGAAATATCGTATCCCTGATCCGCCAGCGGCGAGGGATAGCAGGGCGAGATCCAGAGGATATCCACGCCCAGATCGTGCAGATAATCCAGTTTTTCTATGATACCCGGTATATCGCCGATCCCGTCCCCGTTGGAATCATAAAAGCTCTTGGGATAGATCTGATAGGCCGTCTTGCCGTGCCACCATTTTTTTGTCATGCCATACCTCCTGCCCTTTCTTCGTTTAAGATTCTCTCATAGGTCTTGGCGTAAGCCGCTCCCCATCTGATATAACGCAAAAGCCTCATACGGCCGCAGCGTCACGCGCCCGGCGTACCGGTTTTCCAGATTGGAGATCAAACAGTCCGCGCCCTCAAATTCAGCCGGAAGGTCGAACGTCTGCTCCCTGTCGCAGAAGGAACACACGACCAGCAGCTTTTCCCCCTCCAGCGTCCGGGTATACGCATACAGGGTCTCCCCGCCGCACGCAAGCAGCTCGTAAGATCCGTACACGATAATGGGATACTTTTTCCGCAGCGCGATCAATTTCCGATAATAGTGGAAAACGGAATCCTGATCCGCCATCTGCGCCTTTGCGTTGATCTCCCGATAATTGGGATTGACGGCGATCCACGGCTCCCCCGTCGTAAAGCCCGCGTTCTCTCCATCGTCCCACTGCATCGGCGTCCTTGCGTTATCACGGCTCTTTTCTAACAGACAGGGCCAGAACGCCTCCTTTGTCACGATACCGCTCCCGCACCATTCCCGGTACGCGTTGATACTCTCGATATCGCGGAACTGGCTGATATCCGTAAACGGATAGTTCGTCATGCCCAGCTCTTCGCCCTGATAGATATAGGGCGTACCGCCCAGCATATGCAGGCAGGTCGCGAGCATTTTTGCGGAAACGGCCCGATACGCGGGCGTATCGTTTCCAAACCGCGACACCATTCTGGGCTGGTCGTGATTGTTTAAAAAGAGACTGTTCCACGCCTTTCCGTACAGCTCTTTCTGCCAGCGCGAAAGGATCCGTTTGAGACGGGCGATCGACGGCTTTTCGTCCGTCCACTTGCCGTATTTCCCTTCTCCCTCGATGTGCTCGAACTGAAAGACCATGTTCAGCTCGCGCGTATCCTCCCCCGCGTACTGCCGCGCCAGTTCCGTCGTAACGTCCGGCGTTTCCCCTACCGTCATGATATCGTAGCGGGAAAGCACCTTTTCGTTCATTTCCTGAAGATACGTATGCACGTTCGGCCCGTTGACGCAGCTTTCGTGAAAGCTGCCGTACAGCCCGTCTATTTCCCCGTCCGGCATCTCGCGGCGCTTTGAGATCATACAGATCACGTCCATGCGGAACCCGTCGATCCCCTTCTCGCACCACCATGTCATCATGTCGAAGATCTCTCGGCGCACGTTGGGGTTATCCCAGTTTAAGTCAGGCTGCTTTTTGGAAAACAGATGAAGATAATACATCTGCGTCGCCTCGTCATATTCCCATGCCGAACCGCCAAAGCACGCGCCCCAGTTATTGGGCGGCGCGCCGTCCTCTTTTCCTTCGCGCCAGATATAGTAATCCCGGTACGGATTTTCCTTCGAGCTGCGGCTCTCGATAAACCATTTATGTTCATCGGAGGTATGATTTACCACCAGATCCATGACAATGCGTATGCCTCTTTTGTGCGCCTGCTCCAGTAATTCGTCAAAATCCTCCATCGTGCCGAACTCTTCCATGATCGCCCGATAGTCGCTGATGTCATATCCGTTGTCGTCGTTAGGCGAACGATAGATCGGGCAGAGCCATATGACGTCGATCCCCAGACAGCGCAGATAATCCAGACGGCTCGTGATCCCCGCAAGGTCGCCGATCCCGTCCCCGTTGCTGTCCATAAAGCTGCGGGGATAGATCTGATAAACGACCGCTTCTTTCCACCATGCTCTTTTCATACCGACAAGCCTCCCGCCTTATTTGATCGCGCCTTCTACCATGCCGCCCATGATCTGCTTCTGTGCAAAGACAAAGATAACGATCATCGGGATGATCGCCAGCAGCGCGGCTGTCAGGATCAGATCCCACTGTTTCACATAGGAGCCCACGAACGCCTGCACCGCCACGGGCAGCGTCTTGACCTTCCCGTTCTGTCCCAGCATCAGGGAAGGCAGGAGATAATCGTTCCAGATCCACATACCGTTTAATATCGTAACCGTCGTGATCACCGGCTTGAGCAGCGGCAGAATGATCGTGAAGAAGGTCCGCTCCGGCGAGCAGCCGTCAATAGCCGCGGCTTCTTCCAGACCGTAGGGGATCCCCTTGATAAACCCGTTTAAGATGAACACCGTCATCGCCCCGCCAAATCCGAGATATGCGAACACAATGCCCGGTATGGACTGCAGCATGGAAACGCCGATAAAGTTCCCTACGTCGCGGAACGTCGAGATCAGCGGCAGCATGACCACCTGAAACGGAATGACCATCGACGCGATAAAGATCATATAAATGACATTGGCCCATTTCTTTTTGTTGTTCCGGCAGATCACCCACGCCGCCATCGCTCCAAGCAGGGCCAGCAGCGCCAGAGAAACAAAAGTGATGATGATCGAACAAGCGAACGCGTACCAGTAACTAAAATTTGAATTGTTGACAACGGAAGAGAGATTCGTAACAAACTGCGAAAGGCTCGCTCCCGCAAAGCTTACCGGATTTGCGACAATATCATTCGCTTTCTTAAACGCATTCAGCAGGACCAGATAAAAAGGAAGCAGCGTATAGACCGCTATCACCGTTCCGATCAACGCGGCTATGATTTTCTTTGTCCGTTTTTTCATTACATCTCCACCTCCCTGCTATTGGATATCCTGACCTGAAGAATGGACACGCACGCCAGAATGACAAAGAACAGGACGGCCTTCGCCTGACCCAGCGCATAGCTATTCTTCGAGATCGCCGTATTGTAGATATTCAACGCCAGCATCTGGGTGCCGTTCGTCAGATAGCTCCCCATAAAATCCGCCACGGAGCCCGTACCGTTCGTCAGCGCCATATTGACGTCGAACTGCTTAAACGCCGAGGTCAGCGTCAGGAACGTACAGATCGTAATCGTAGAGGCGATCATGGGGATCTTGATCTTAAACAGCGTTTCTATCCCTTTCGCGCCGTCGATACGGGACGCTTCCAGCACGTCGCCGGGTATGGTCGTCAGCCCGGTGACATAGATCAGCATGATATAGCCCGCGTACTGCCAGATATATACGGCGATGATCGCCCAAAACGCCGTACCAGTCGTCGCCAGAATCGAATTCTGCAGGCCGATGGTCTTCGCCGTGATCTGCACCAGCACATTATTAAAAACGAACTGCCATATGTAGCCCAGTACGATGCCGCCGATCAGATTCGGCAGAAAATACGAGGCCCTGAAAAACCCGATCCCTCTCATCTGCGCGGTGCATAAAAGCGCCAGCGCAAATCCGATCAGATTGACCAGTATCATATTAAAGATAACGAACAGGAAGGTCAAAAGCACGGACCAGATAAACGAAGGATCCCGGAACATCGTCGTATAATTGGATATGCCGACGACATTCTTAATCACGACCCCGTTCCAGTCCGTAAAAGAATAGCCGATGCCCAGCAGCAGCGGAATGATCACCGTCACGCCAAAGGCAAACAGCAGCGGAAACAGAAAGATAAAATTGATGATACTGCGATGATATTTCTTCGTCGGGATACAATACAGACCTACTAACGCCAGAATCGCCCCGATCACCAGCAGCGGCCCCCGTATCGTATTTTCGCTGCCCGAAAAATCCATGATCAGGGAAACGGCCAGACCGGCCGCGCCGAGCGCCAGCAGCCCTGCGGATAACGCTTTTTTCTCCGTCATGTCATGACTCCTTTCTTTCACTGCAAATCGTAAGCCCTGCCCTAAAGTAAGGGGAGAGGAGGCAAAGCTGCCTATTCCCCTCCCTTTTCTCCACCGCCTAAGCGGCGAAGCCTCCTATTGTCGGCTTAATTTGCATAACATGCCTGCGTTACCTGCTGCATTGCCGATACAAAGCCGTCCCTGTCCAGAGAACCTGCCGCGTAATCGGCGAACACCTGTCCTGTATAGTTCTGCGCCAGTCCCTCTCTCATGCTCAGCCAGTGCCATGCGGACGTCTTGCCTGCGCTCTGCCAGTCTACGATCGCCTGTGCAAACGGATCGGAGGCTACATATTTGCAGGAAGTGAACGGGCTGATAAAGCCTGCTTCTTCTACCAACACCTGCTGCGCCTCATCCTCGGAGCACCACTGTAAGAACGCTTTCGCCGCAGCCGTGTTGCCGTCGGAGAATACGCCCCACCAAGACGGTGAGTTCGTCAGGATCGTATCGACGCTCGTATCAAACGCATAAGGAATCATGCCTACCTCAAAGTTGCCTGCCGACGCGTAAGCGTCCGCATCGTCGTTCGTCATCGTCGCCCCGATCCACGAGCCCTGCGTAACGAACGCGTATTTGCCGGAAGCAAAGTTCAAGATCTGCTGATCGTATGTGCCGGATACCAGCAGCGCCGGGTCGGAATACTGATTGAGCAGGCCGACGAAATCCGCGAATTTTCCAAGTCTGTCCGTATCCAGCTTTCCGCCGTCATTCAACATATCGATATATGTCGTGTCGTCCCGGTCAAGCCCGCCGTCGAGATAATTCGCAAAAAGGTGATTGCCTGTGGACCAATACAGGTTTGTCGCCTCCGCGCAGTATCCAACGACTGCGTCGAGTCCAAGATCCGCTTTCATGGAATCCAGTTTCTCAAACGCCGCCTTGATCTCGTCCGGGCCGGTCAGCGTCGCCGGATCGATCTCCGCTTTCGCAAGGATATCTTTATTATAGGCAAGTCCGACCGCCTCTACCGTATAAGGGAAGCCGATCGTCCCATACGTAGGATCCACATACGCCGCGTCCGTATCGGAAGCCCACGCTTCGCCGCTCATATCTTCCAGCATCCCCTCCCAGTTAGAGAAATCGGAAGCGCCGCCGTTTACAAAGATATCCGGCATATTGCCCGCCTGATAATAACCCTTTAAGGTGCCCTGAATATCGACGCCGCCGCCTAACGACTCGATCTCCACGTGCACGCCCGTCTCCTGCTCATACATCTCCGCCAGCTTCTTTAACTGCGAATCGACCTCGATCTTACCGTTTACCAGACGGATCGAATCTCCAGACGCCTCCTGCGCAGGAGCGGTCTCTTCTCCGGCTGCCGCTGCCGTATCGCCGGCAGAATCCTCAGACGCCGCCGTACCCCCCCCAGACGCGCTGCCGCCGCAGGCCGTCAGGGACGCCGCCATTAAGGACGCCATTAACAGTGCCAATACTTTCTTTTTCATACGTTTCCTCCTTTTGATAAGAATGGTTTATTGTTAATAAAAATAATACCCCTTATATTTTAACATAATAATTATATTTTGTCAACTAGTCAGTTTCTATCAAAATACCGCCCGCCGTGGATTCCCGGATCAGCAGCTCTCCTTCATAGAGAAGATTCCTGTTTTCTCCTCCGTTCTCGAGCCGTTCAAATAAAAGCGCAACGGTCGCTTCCGCTATCTTTTCGATCGGCTGGCGCAGCGTCGTGATCGAAGGCGTGTAGTAACGGCTTAAATTGATACCGTCAAAGCCCGTCACCGCATAATCCTGCGGGATCCGTCCGCCCCGCTCCATGACGGCGCGGCACACGCCTATGGCCACCATATCCGAAAAAGCGCAGATCGCCGTACAGCGCACCTTCCTATCCAACAGCTTCTTTGTCGTCTCATAGCCGTTTTCACTCGAAAAAAAGGCGATATCAGGATCCATTCTGCAGATCAGCTCTTCGCGGATAGGGATCCCGTTTTTTTCCAGCGTATCAAGATACCCTTCCAGACGCAGCCCGCTGACGCTTTTTTCATCTCTCTCCGCGGCCAGAATCGCAATATCGCGATGGCCCGTATCGATCAAATGCTGCACAAGGCGGCCGCTTCCCTTTTTATCGTCCACGGATACCGAGGAGTACAGCGCAAAGCTCTCGCTGTCCGGCATAGAACCCGTCGCGCTCAAGACGAAGGGAACGCGCAGCATACGAAGCTTTTCCACAGAGTTTCTGAAATATCCGCCTAAGAACACGACGCCCTGAAGACGCTTTTCCTTGATAAACTCCATCGCCGAATCCACCTCGTCCTCGCCCGCTCTTACACGGTGAGGCACCAGAGAATATCCTCGTTTCCTGACTTCAACCTCTAGGAGATCGATCATGCTGGTAAAAAACGGATTGCGGATATCCTTTAACACCAGCGCGATCGACCTTGCTTCGGTACGCTTTAAATTTCTCGCGCTGTTGTTTGGAATATAACCGCTCTTTTGAATCACCGAAAGGATCCTCTCTCTGGTCTGCGGATTCACGTCGGGATGATCGTTGATGACTCTGGAAACCGTGCTCACGCCGACGCCGCACATTCTGGCAATGTCCCTTATGGTGATCTCTTCCATACTGTCCTCCGTCCTGCCGCTTGATCCGGCGTCCCGATCATACTCTGCCGTACAGCTCCCCCATCTTTCGGATCTTCTCCGCAAGCGCATCCGTACACGCGTCCGCCCGCATCCGCCATACCCAGTTTCCGCCCAATACAGAAGGCGTATTCATTCTGGCTTCGCTCCCCAGCCCCAGATAATCCTGTATGGGGATCACCGCGGTATCCGCTACGCTGGCAAGCGCGGCGCGTACAAAGGAAAGGGACTGATCGTTTCCTCTGCCCAGATGGAGATAGCGTCTCGCAAGATCCTTATCCTCCCTTTTTAGGGAACGATACCAGCCTGCGGTCGTATCATTATCATGCGTCCCCGTATAGACGACGCAGTTTTTGATATAATTGTGCGGCAGATAATTTCCCGCCTCCCGCGAATCAAAGGCAAACTGCAGCACCTTCATGCCCGGATACCCCGTCTTTTTCACCAGACGCGCCACAGACGGCGTCAGATATCCCAAATCCTCGGCGATCACGCTGATCTTTCCCATACTCTCTTTAAAAGCCTGAAAGATCCCGTAGCCCGGCCCCTTTTCCCAATGTCCGCTTGACGCCTCTTTTCCGTAGGGGATCGCATAATACTCGTCAAACCCCCGGAAATGGTCGATACGCAGCGCGTCATAAAGGCGGAGGCAGTAAGAAACCCTCGTAATCCACCACTGATAGCCCGTCTCCTTATGATAGTCCCATCGGTACAGCGGATTGCCCCAGAGCTGCCCCGCTTCCGAAAATGCATCCGGCGGGCAGCCGGCCACGCAGATCGGCGCAAGGTCCTTTTCCAGTTGGAACAGCTCGGGATGCGCCCATACGTCTGCGGAGTCAAACGCTACGTAGATCGGGATATCCCCTATGATACGGACCCCTTTCCCGTTCGCATAGGCTTTTAACGAGCGCCACTGAACTGCGAACAAATACTGCAAAAACTGATAAAAACGGATCTTGTCTTGATAACGGATCCGGCAGTCCTCTATCGCGGCCGCTTCCCGGTTCCTGATCTCCTGATCCCAATACCGCCAGCTCTTTCCGGCATACGAATCCTTCACCGCCATATAGAGCGCATAATCGTCCATCCAGCCTTTTTCCTCTTCACAGAAGCGCAAAAACGCCGCGTCCTTCATACAGCCGCTGTTTTGATAGGCCCGATAGAGCAGACGTCCTCGGGAGCGGTAGAGCTTTCCATAATCTACGCGCGTTTCGTCCTCTCCAAAATCGCAGGTGTCGCAGTCCTCCCTGCGCAGGAATCCGCGTTCGATCAGCGCCTCCAGATCGATGTAATACGGGTTGCCTGCAAAGGTAGAAAACGACTGATACGGCGAATCGCCGTACCCCGTCGGCCCCAGCGGAAGGATCTGCCAGAGCTTCTGCCCTGCCTGTGCGAGAAAATCCACAAAGCCGCGCGCTTCTTTGGAAAAGGAGCCGATCCCGTACTTAGACGGAAGACTGGAAACCGCCATCAATATACCACTCTGCCTCATGCCATGTCATCCTTTCATGCCGCTTCCGATCATTCCGTCAACGTTTTCTCCGACGATGCCGGTAACGTTCTCGATATCGTTACCGGTAACGTTTTCATATTCAATTTATACCATAAAAAAGCCGCTTCTGCAAGCGGTTTTAAAATTTTCGGCATTATAGGAAATTTTTTTCGGATTTTATTGGTAGAATTGCACAATCGCGGGCGAGCCGCCTGCATGGCAGGCGCGGCATAGAAAAACAAATCATCGGGGTGACAGGATTCGAACCTGCGGCCTCCTGGTCCCAAACCAGGCGCTCTAGCCAAACTGAGCCACACCCCGACGCGCTTACGGCCCGCGCGCGTATCTCACGGCGCGGCGCAAGTCATATTGTATAATAACGGCCTGCGATTGTCAACCGGTTTAG
>CANQTG010000057.1 GCA_947626715.1 uncultured Lachnospiraceae bacterium
CCCGCACATAAATCTGCGCATTCGTCATTCCAATTATTAATCGTTATTTGACAAAGTAAATCTGCCAAACAATATGGCGTAGCATATTGCCCTCTTATTTCTCGTTTTGCTGTATTAACTGTTTTTTCCAGTATTTCTTGTAAAACTATCTGATCAATTTTTTCTATCCTATTTTCCACTAAAAATTGATTGTAATCCACAATGTCTATCCATGTGTTCTCTGGCACAATCTCATTGTATTCTAATTTTTTAAATACATTATAAAAATCCCCTTGTTCTACAATCTCATCTATGATTGCATTTCCTTCTGACGGCGTAGATGTACTATCAATTATATCTATCTTATAGGCACAATTATGATACTTCTTTATCGTATTTGCAAACATAATCCTATTTGTCCAGTTCAATAAGATAGATTTTGCATACGCAGAATACATATTATTCTCATCTTTATCATATTCTTCATGAAATGCATTCCACCATACTTTCAATCGACTCTCCATTGTCATATTGCTTCCAACTTCCAAAACGAGGTTTTCAGCAACCAAGTCCTTATTCCTTTGGATTATTTCTGTCATAAGTCCATCGGATATCGTTGCTTCAATAGACGATACTTCTATTTTTCCTTTAATCAAAAATTCATTTACTGTTAAAACAATATCTTTTATAATTGGCAGCCACTCTGCTTTGTAAGTGGTTACATCTTCTCGATTTTTTATATGACTCGTCCCACTCCATACTTTAGCTTCCTCAAAATCGCCCTTCACATTTTTTATATATAATTTCCCATATGTAAAATTCCAAATCACAAAACTGTTTAAATCTAAAGCGATTGCTTTTCTGGCAGCATCCTTTATCAATGCTTCATCCGTAATTAAAACATCCGGCATTTTGAGTTCCCAGCCCTGTAAAATCCTGTTTTGCGCTTCATCTTCATATAGTAAAACATCAGGGAACATACTTTTCTTATTTACAGAAAGAGTACTTTCTCCCCCTGCACTTTTAATTTTTAAATTCATTCCTTTGAGCATTGCTCTTATTTCTGAAATAATAACAATAGCCCAGCTTCTCTCATTGCGCCTGATAATTGTACCCATACACGTCTACCTCTCCATAAATTCAGAAATAAGGTTTTGTTCCTTTATATATTTGCGAGTTTTTTTATCCAACTGCTCCCACGCCAAAAATAATCTTCTTTTTGCAACATCTATATAATCAATTTCTTCTCTTTTAAACAATGCCACATTTTCATTCTTTTCAATACCTATAAAATTTCTTCCTTCCATTAAAGCTGCAACTAAAAAAGATCCACTTCCGAAAGTATTGTCCAATACAATATCCCCCGGATTTGTATAGGTTCGTATCATATACCTTCCCAATTCTATTGGTTTTTGTGTTGGATGCAACACTGCCCCTTCACATTCAGCGGTCTTAACATATATGATATCTGTTGGATAGCGTTCTCCTTCGCTTGCCACATGAACCGGTTCAAAATCACCGTAGTTTCCGCATAATTGATTTTTTCTTACTCCTTTATCATATGGATCACCTTGTGTCATTTGTGGATGATATGTCGGCTGTTTCTTATAAAACACACACACATCTTCATGTTTTCTAAGCGGCTGCTTCTTAGCATTTAGAAAATTAGTGGGCTTTGATTTTTCCCAAACCCACTTGTATTTATAAATATTAGGTTGACTTAAAATTAGTTTTGCTGTAAAAACTCCATTAGAGGTTAATACTATCGCCCCATTCGGTTTAATAATTCGATTATACTGCTTCCATAACTTATTTAAAGGAATATAACAATCCCATTCGTTTTGTGTCATTCCATACGGTAAATCACACAAAATCATATCTATACTTTCATCTGGTATTTCATTCATATACTCAAGACAATCACCTTCAAAAAGTTGATTTATAACTTTATCCATATCTATGACTGTCGTATCTACTCTTTTCATAAAACTACTCCTTACATTTATTCATCTTTTTAGGCGTCTGCAAAACACTAAAACTCGCATAAATACGGGATTCTTTTTCGCTTAAAAACAAATAACTCCTCACCAAATAGATACCTGACTTCTTAATGAGGTCTTTCCGAATTTAGAAGTCATGGTATAATAGAATTGTCTGGAAGCCATTAACCATCACCAAGAAAGGAGTTATTCTGATACCTATGATACCATATAAACAGCTTTCTTTGACGAATATTTTCAAGACTGCTATGAAAAGCAAGCGGGATTACTTTGAATTTATCTCTATGTCTTTCGATCCACGAAGACAAGATAACATTCTTTTTCCCTTTACTTTCCAAAACATTGGATAAAGCGAACCGTATCCCGCGTTCGTCTAATCGTTCCAAAAAGGCCAGCAGATCAGATTCGTCCAGCTCTGTCCATCCTGCCTGCTCATTGTACGATGCGCAGGTGATCAGATAAGGCGGATCGGCATAAAAAAAGCTCTTCTCCGTATAGGTCTCAAGCGAAATCTTTCTAAAATCCGTATTGGTAAAGCTATAATCGCCGCTCTTGATCCGATCCAGAAATCCCTCTAATTTGCTCTGCATTTTACGGTTAAAATCTCTCTTGCCGACCGGAAGATTAAATTCCCCTTTTTTATTAAATCTGATCTGGTTGTTAAAGGAATAGACGATCAAAAGATACAGCATGAAATAATATTCGTCGTCCTTCTCTGTCTTTTGGTTAAAATCCTGCCTGAGCTTATTGTATCCGCTTTTATTGTAATCCCCAAGCCCCTTTGAGCTTTCGCATCCATAATAGGCATAGCCGTATTCGCATACAAGGGAAAGCCGGTATCTTTCGATCATGGAAAATATCCGTTCAAAGATCTCCGATTTGGGGATTCGCCGAAAAAGATCTAAAAGCCCCATTAGATGGGCATCCGAATCGTTGAATTGTACCTTATTGCATTTCAGATTTATCCCGACATTGCAGCCGCCGCAAAACAGATCGACCGCCTTATCTGCATCCTGAGGAAAATATGGCAGCATCTGCGGCAGCAGCTTATATTTCCCGCCCGTGTAATTCAACGCCGACGGAATGAGCGCCTTCTCCTCCCCGTCACAGACGCACAAAAATAAACGCTCCTGATTTTCCTTAATATCCGATTTTCCGGCGGAAAAAGCCTTGTAATCCTCCGAAAATACGCTTACCGTTCCCTTTTTCTGCAGCGCCCGCATAATATCTTCGTCGCTGATCTTGGCATTGGAACGCTCGTTCCCCTTTTCCGCCATGTTGTTATAGGACAAAAGGAGATATCTCGCATGGATGGCATCGATCAGCTCTGCAAGCGCATCCGGCGCCTTTTGCGTACAATAGTCGCTCTTTAATGCGGAGCGATCCATCTTTTTGGCGACCCCGTATACCGGAGGCTTATCCCACCTTGCCACATTTTCCAAAACATGATAGGCATCGCAATATTGTCTGGAATTATACGGGGGATCGATATAGACCAGATCGGCCTCGATATCCTTTACCAGTTCGTTGGTATCCATGTTGTAACAGATATTATTTTGATTCAGATCGGGATCCGGCTGCGGTACGGACAGCTCAAGATGCTTATCAAACGCCGCGCCCTTCCTGTATGCGTCATAGTGGCCGCAGGTATTTGCGATCCTGTCCATCGCATAGAGAAGCGACGCAACTAACAGCGCCCGCTCCCTTGCGTTTATCTCTCCCGAGCGGAATCTGTCCTCGATATCCTGCCGGATATACCCTATTTTCCTACAGTCCTCCAGCGAAAAATAAGTACCGGCAAAATTATCGCTCATATAATTATCTTCCTTTATCTCCAGCAGATTATATCCCATAATCAGGGCTATGATCTTTTCTTCCGAATACGCTTCCGCTCCAAACCATGCCACATGACAAATATAATTGCTATACAGGATATCATTTGTGATGAGTTTCCTGTCGGTAAAGGCGGAGGCCACCGCTCCGGTCCCTGAAAATATATCTGCGACCGTACGGATATCTTCGCAATGCGTTTCTACGATATCCTTGATAAAAGGGAGCAGCTTATATTTATTGCCCAGATAACGCCTATTATGGATCCTGATCGTCTTATACGGCGGTTCCCGCTTTTCTTCTTTGGGAATATAGTTCTCCTTAATACTGTCCACCTCTCCATTCCATGCAGCATGTTACCCTGCCGGTCTGCAAATGAGAATGCGCTCCTCAATACCTCTTCCCTTCCCGCAGCTCTTCATAAAGCTGACAGTAATTCCGATACCGCGCCGCGCTGATCTTCCCGCTCTCCAACGCCTCCCTGACCATACAGTCCGGCTCATGGATATGTACGCAGCCCTGAAACCTGCATTTCCCCTCATAGGGGGCGAACTCGGGATAATACCGGTGCAGTTTTTCTTTTTCTAAGGAAAACAAGCCGAGCGCGCTAAAGCCCGGCGTGTCCATGAGAAAGGTATCCTCGTCGATTCGGATCAGCTCGCTGTGGCGGGTCGTATGCTTTCCTCTCGCGATACGGGCGCTGATCTCTCCCGTCTCCATACGCACCCCGGACTGCAGCGCATTGACGAGCGAGGACTTGCCGACGCCGCTCGGCCCCGCCGCCGTCGTCGTCCTGCCCCGCAGCGCGTCCCTTAATTCCCCGACGCCGCTCCCTTCCTTTGCGCTCGTAAAAATCACGCGGTATCCGCCCGGCTCGTACGTCCTGCGCAGGTCGTCCTCCTCTTCCTGTGAGCCCTCGTCCGTCTTATTAAAGCAGACGATACACGGCAGCCCCTGCTGCCGCATCATGACAAGGAAACGGTCCAGCAGGTTTAGGTTGGGAGCCGGCCTTTCCATCGCGAATACGACCAGCGCCTGATCGATATTGGCCACCGCGGGACGGATCAGGGTATTTTTCCGCTCCAGTATCCGGTCGATACTGCCCTCCTTCTCCTTCTCGTCCACCACGGAAAGCTCCACATCATCGCCGACCAAAGGCTTTATCTGCAATTTGCGGAATATCCCCTTTGCCCTGCAGGTATAGACTCCCGCCTCTTTCGTATGCACGTCGTAAAATCCCGCGATCCCTCTGATGATCTTACCTTTCATAACATTCCTTCGCTCACTGCGTTATCGGAGTAAACTGCACCAGACGCTCGACCGCTCTGGGCTCCTCCGCGCCCGGGGTCGTGACCGTCTCGCCCGCCTCGTTGGTCGTCGTCACAGGCTGGGCGGCCGCGATATACTGGAATACGATCCTGCCCGTCGCGCTGCCCTTGATATTTGCCAGATTCATCGTGATCGGGAAGGTCGTCGTATCCGTTCGAAACAGCTCCCTGCCGTCCTCCGCGACCAGTATCACCGTCACCAGCGTGCCGGGGACAAAGGACGGATCCTCTAACGCCGGACTCTCCACGCTGGCGTTATAGCCGTAGGTCAGGTCGGCGGGGCCGATGCTGAGCTTGATATCGACCTGCGTCCCCGGATCTACATAATCGCCCACGGAATAGCTCTGATAGCATACCAGCCCCGTAAAGGCCGGATCCTCATAATTGACCTCTTCCACATTCCCTACGACCAGCCCCGCCTCCGTGAGCGTCACGGTCGCGTCCATCTCGCTCATTCCCATGACGTTTGGCACGCTGACCTTGCTCGAATCCGGCCCCGTGCTGATCCGCAGCGTCACGCTCGTCCCCCGCGGCGCTTTTTCCCCGGCCGCCGGCGACTGATCGATCACGCAGTCCTTCTCTACCGTATCGGAGGGAGCCTCCGTCTTATTGACCTGAAACCCTTCCTTTTCCAGCAGCGCGGTCGCCTCGGCCAGAGATTTCCCCGTCACGTCGATCATGCTCACGCCGTCCGCGCCCGCGCCGACGGTCAGCTCCACGACCGTCCCTTCCGCTACCTTCCTTCCGGCCTTGATATTGCTGCTCATGACGATATCCTGATCGTACTCGGAGGATTCCTCATAAGTGATGTCATACTCAAGCCCGAGATCGTTCAGCGTGCTCTTGGCCCGCGTCAGGGACATGCCTTCCAGATCCGGCATCTCCACCTCTTCGCCCTTTTCCGTGCCAAAGCCCGCCCGTATCTTATCCAGATCGACGATCCCCAGCGTCTTGCCCGCTATAAACAGAATGATACAGCCGATCAGTACCGCCGCGATGACCGCGAGCGCCGTCGTCACCCGCTCCATCCGCGGGTCATAGTCGTCCTCATCTTCGTCCTCGTTCCCCGCCGCGCGCGCGGACGCGTTCTTATTTTTCCCTGAGCCGCTCTTTTTCGTATGTACCTTTTCCGCGCGGTTAAGCCGCATAGGCTCTTCCTCGCTTTCTTTTCTGGCCGATTTCTTTTTGCCCCTGCTTCCCTCGTCGTCGGCAACGACCCTTGTCTGCCCCGCGCTGTCCCCGTCGTCGATCACGACAAAATTCTCGTCCGGGCTGATCAGGGAGTGCTTGAGATCGTCGATGACCTCCGATACCTTCTGGTAACGCCTGTCAGGGCTCTTCTGGGTGCATTTGAGCACGATCTGCTCCACGCTCACCGGGATCTCCCCGACATAATCCCGCGGAGACGGCATCGGATCCTGAATATGCTTGATCGCGATCGCGACCGTCGTCTCCCCGTTAAAGGGCACGCGCCCCGTCAGCATTTCAAAGAGCGTCACGCCCAGAGAATAGATATCGCTCTTTTCATCACTGTATCCGCCTCTGGCCTGCTCCGGCGACGTATAGTGCACGGAGCCCATGACATTAGAGGTGATCGTATTGCTCGTGGCGGCCTTCGCTATGCCAAAGTCCGTCACCTTGACCTTGCCGTCGCGGGAAATGATGATGTTCTGCGGCTTGATATCCCTGTGAATGATATGGTTATTATGGGCCGCCTCGATCCCCATAGAGACCTGTATCGCAATGCTGATGGCCTCCCTTACGGACAGCCTCGCCTTTTTTTCGATATATTTCTTTAGGGTGATCCCCTCTACCAGCTCCATGACGATATAGTAGATACCGCCTTCTTCCCCTACGTCGTACACATTTACGATATTGGGATGCATCAGCCCCGCAGCCGCCTGCGCTTCGCTGCGGAACTTAGAAACGAAATTTGTATTTTCGCTAAATTCCTGCTTCAGTACCTTTACCGCCACATAACGGTTCAGCTTATGGTCTTTGGCCTTATATACGTCAGACATCCCACCGGTGCCGATCTTTTCCAGTATCTCATACCGATCACCTATGAGCATTCCTATTTTTATCATCTTGACCTCCAGAAACTACTTCTCTTCCCGCCCCGAGAACGGGTCTATCAGGATCACCGCGATATTATCCTTCCCGCCGTTGTCGTTCGCTGCGTCCACCAGCTCCCTGCCCTTCTGCTCCAGCGCAGAGGGCGTGCGGATGATCTCATAGATCTCTTCGTCCTCCAGCATCGTGCTCAGTCCGTCCGAGCACAAGAGGACGATATCGCCCGGCGCCAGCTCCACCTGAAAGAAATCCACCTCTATGGTATCTAACGCCCCAACGGCTCTTGTGATAATATTTCTGTCCGGGTGGCTCCTTGCGGCCGTCCTGTCGATGCCGCCCATACGCACCATCTCTTCTACCAGAGAATGATCCCTCGTGATCTGCCTGATCTCGCTCTGGTTGCTTACATACAAACGGCTGTCGCCCACGTTCGCGACCTCGAGGACGGTATCCCGCACCGTCGCCGCGACGACGGTCGTACCCATACCGAAAAAATGCGCATTCCCGCTCGCGACCTTTCGGATCATGGAATTTGCCTTACGGATCGCTCCTCCGAGTATCCATACCGGCTCCGTCGAGCGGGAATTTACGATCTCATCTTCGATCACCTCTACCGTATACTTTGACGCATAATCGCCCGCATTATGCCCGCCCATACCGTCCGCAACGATAAACACATTGGGCAAATTGCCGATGGGACGCGTGGACACGTATACGTAGTCCTGATTCAATTTTCTCCGTTTTCCAATATCCGTTATGGAAAATGCCTGTAACACTCTATGCCTCCTGCCGCTTACGCACCGGATACTCCCGCTCATATGATTCTGAAACATTTTAACACAACCGCAAAAAAAGGACAAGATGTTCAAGCCCCGCCTGCGGCCTCTTCCCTCTCCATGCGCCGCCGTCTGAGCTGCCCGCACGCGCCGTCGATGTCGCGCCCCATTTCCCTTCTGACCGTCACGTTGACCCCGCCCGCTTCGAGCCTGCTTTGAAACGATAGCACCTGCGCCCGACCGGGGCTTTTCCACGAGCGCTCCCTGACCGGATTGACCGGGATCAGGTTGACATGGTACTTCCCGCGCCCCGCGAGCGCCGCCAGCCGCTCCGCGTCCTTTGCCGTATCGTTCACGCCCGCTATCAGACTGTACTCGAGCGTGATCCTGCGTCCCGTCCTTTCAAAATAATAGTCGCAGGCGGAAAAGACTTCCTCTAGCGGATACCGCTCCGCGACCGGCATCAGCTTTCTTCTCACCTCGTCGGTCGTCGCATGGAGGGAAAGCGCCAGCGTGATCTGCAGCCCCTCCTGCGCCAGTCTCCTGATATCCGGCGCAAGCCCGCAGGTCGATACCGTGATATTGCGCTGACTGATATGCAGGCCCCCTTCGCCGGAAAGCAGGCGGATAAAGCGCAGCAGATTCTCATAGTTATCGAGCGGCTCCCCCATTCCCATAACGACCACATGGGACACCCTTTCGCCGCTTAGACGGCTGACGGCATAGACCTGCTCCAGCATTTCGGAGGCTTCCAAACTGCGTTCCAGACCGTTTATCGTAGAGGCGCAGAAACGGCAGCCCATGCGGCAGCCCGCCTGCGAGGAGATACAGACGCTGTCGCCGTGACGGTAGCGCAGCCACACGCTCTCCACCAAAATGCCGTCCGGCAGACGCAGCAGATATTTGCGTGTCACGCCGTCCTTCGAGACGAGCGTCTCTTCCTCCGTAAGCGTTACCAGACGGTAGCGTTCTGCAAGACGCTTTCGCAGATCGGCGGGCAGATTATGCATTTCGTCAAAGCTCCGCACCATCTTGCCGTGCAGCCAGTCATAGATCTGCGCCGCCCGAAAGGGCTTCTCCCCAAGCCGCGTCAATTCCGTTTTCAGTTCTTCCAAAGTAAGCGCCCTGATATCCTTCATAATTCCCCGTCCCTGATAAACCGCGCGATAAAAAATCCGTCCGCCGCATGAAAGCCGGGAAGGATCTGCAGAAATCCCCGCTCTATCGTATCCTCCGTAAAGTCGTCCGGCAGATACGCACGCAGGCTGTCCGCCCGAAACGGGGCGTTTTGCAAAAACCATTCCCGAACCTCTTCGTTTTCCGCCCGGCTGATCGTGCAGGTCGAATACAGCAAAACGCCGCCCGGCCTGACATAGCGCCATACGGTCTTTAAGATCTCTTTCTGCAGGGCGGGCAGGCTCTCCGCCGTTTGAGGCGTAACGCGGTATTTGATATCCGGTTTCCTGCCGATCACGCCCAGACCGGAGCAGGGCAGGTCGGCCAGCACGACGTCCGCGCTCTTTTCCAGCCTCTCGTCGTAGACAAGCGCGTCCGCGTTTTCCAGCGTCACCGTAGAGATCCGCATTCTGCGCAGATTTTCCTCGATCCTCTCCATCCGCTTTGCGGAAATGTCCCTTGCCAGCACCCGTCCGCCGTCTCCCGCCAGCTCCGCCGCAAACAGCGTTTTCCCGCCCGGCGCGGCGCAGATATCCAGCACGCGGTCTCCCGGCCGTATTCCCGCCGCCAGCGCCGCGAGCATGGAGCTGACGTCCTGAACCGTAAATTTCCCCTCCGCAAAGGCCGGGATACGCGAAAGGCCCTCCGTATTTTTCAAATGCCATGCGCAGGCGAGCGTCTGATCCTTTAGGACCTCTATGCCCGCCTTTTCCAGCTCCCTTTGCAGCGCTTCCCGATCCTGCCCGCTCATGCCGCCCCTTAGGCGTACCGTGAGCGTCCTTTCTTCCAGCAGTCCCCGCAGGATCGTCTCCGTCCTTTCCTCTCCCTGCTCCCGGTCCCATTTTTCAATGAACCAAAGGGGCATGGAATAGCGGACCGAAAGATACGCGCTCCGATCGCTTTCCCGATCCGGCCAGATGAGCGTATCCTTATTGCGGCTGATATTGCGGAGGATCCCGTTTACAAATCCCTTGAGGGAAGCAAAGGAATGCTTCTGCGCGAGCCTGAGCGCCTCGCTGCACACCGCGCGGTCCGGTATGCCCTCCATGAACAGGAGCTGATAGACGCTCATGCGCAGCAGCTCCCGGATAAAGGGCTTCATCTTTAAGACGGGCAGCTTGGAAAAGGCGTCTATGCAATAATCGAGCGCAATGCGCCGCTCCAGCGTCCCCTCCGTCAGCCGCTTGATAAGCGCCTTATCCCGCGCCTCTATATAGTCGTATTTCTCCAAAAGGGCCGCGAGCACCGTATGGCTGTAGCCCTCCTCCTTATCGATCGCAAGCAGCGCGCCAAGCGCCAGATCCCTGACGTCCGCGCCGCTTTCCTTCTGCCGTTTCAAATGCGCTCTCCCCGTTTCAGTCCCGTCTGTCTCTTCCGCCGAATAAGAGGATCAGACGCAGGAGCTGTAAGATCGAAGCCGCGGCGGCGGCCACATAGGTAAGCGCGGCCGCGCTCAAGACCTTCCGGCACTGGCCGACCTCCTCTCCCGCGAGGATCCCCTGCCGCTCCAACAGCTGCACGGCCCTGTGGGAAGCGTTAAATTCCACCGGCAGCGTCACGACCTGAAACAGCACCGCCAGAGAGAACACCCAGATACCGATCGTTACCAGCGTCGAATTTGCGCCAAGCAGCATACCGATCAAAATGAGCGGCAGCCCCAGACGAGAGCCGATATTGGCCGCCGGCACCAGCGCCGTCCGCAGCTTTAACGGGACATAGCCCTGATAATGCTGCAGGACATGGCCGCATTCATGCGCAGCTACGCCGACCGCCGCGACCGAAGGCGAATCATAGGTCGCATCCGATAGGCGCACCGTCCTTGAGGAAGGATCATAGTGATCCGTCAGGCTGCCGCGGATATGCTCCACGCGCACATCGCGTATCCCCGCCTGATAGAGGATCCGCTCCGCGGCCTCCCGTCCCGTCATTCCCGTCATGCTCCGCACCCTCGAATATTTGGCATAGGTGCTGTTCACTTTGGCGGAGGCCAGCAGCGAAAGCGCCAGCCCGATCAGGATCAGGATATAAGTCGGGTCATAATAAAAACCGTATCCGTAACCGTAACCATATGGCATCATCATAGCAATCACTCCTTTTTCTTTTCCGTTAAGCCGGGAACTTTTTTTTCTTTTTATCCTTCTCCCAGCCGTTCCCCGCATGTCACGGGATAGCCGAGCAGGAAATCCCTGACCGGCATTCTCTTTTTGCCCTCCGGCTGGACGGTCTTTAACAGGAGAAGGCCGCGTCCCGTCCATACCTCTATTGTTTCCCTTGTCACGCCCGCCACAACGCCGGGCTCCGCTTTCCTATCCTGCGTATCGGCCCGCCTGATACCGGCCTCCCAGATCCTGAGATTTTTCCCCCGGAACACGGTATAGCAGCCGGGCCATGAATTGAGTCCCCGTATCCGGCGTTCCAGTTCCTCCGCGTCCCGCTCCCAGTCGATCTTTCCCATCGACTTGCGCAGCATACCGGCATAAGAGGCTTCCTCCTCCTTCTGCTTAACCGGCGTGAGCGCGCCCTGCTCGATCAGCGGAAGCGTCTCTATGAGCAGCGCCGCCCCCGCCTCCATCAGCTTATCATGCAGGGAATCGCCCGTATCCTCCGGCAGGATCTCCACCTCGCGCTGGGTCAGGATATCGCCGGTATCTAAGCCCTCGTCCATCTGCATGATCGTAACGCCCGTCTTTTTCTCCCCGTCTAGGATCGCCCGCTGTATCGGCGACGCGCCCCGGTATTTCGGAAGCAGGGAGGCGTGGACGTTGACGCAGCCCAGTCTGGGCATACGCAGGATCTCTGCGGACAGGATCTGGCCGAACGCCGCGACCACATACAGATCGGCCTGATACGTGGCAAGCTCCCTGACCGCCTGCTCCTCCTTGATTCTGACCGGCTGCAGCGCCGCAATGCCGTGCGCGAGCGCGCACTGCTTGACCGGAGGGGGCTGCGGCTTCCCGCTCCTGCCCTTCGCCCGGTCCGGCTGCGTCACGACGCACACCACCTCATGCCCCGCTTTTTGTATCGCCTCCAATATCCCGGCGGCAAATTCCGGCGTCCCCATAAATACGATCTTCATGCTCTCATTCCTCCCGCATCCCTTCGGCGTCCGTCAGTTCTCATTCCTCCTGCGCCTCTTCCACGTCCATCAGCTCGCCTTCCACCCTTTCCACATAGAGATGTCCGTCCAGATGATCCAGCTCATGGCAGATCGCCCGCGCCAGCAGCTCCGTCCCCTCCAGCTCGAATACATGCATGTCTCTGTCGCAGGCCGCCACTCTGACATAGAAGGGCCGCGTTACAATGCCCGTCTTGCCCGGCACGCTCAGGCAGCCCTCCTGCCCGCTCTGTTCGCCGCTCGTCTCTAAAATGCGCGGATTGATCAGCACATAGGGATCCTCCCCGGTCGTATCGATCACCACGATACGCTTTAAAACGCCGACCTGCGAAGCCGCCAGCCCTACGCCGTTCGCCTCGTACATCGTCTCCAGCATATCGTCGATGAGCTGCGCTGTGCGCGGCGTCATTTCCTTTACCTCCTTGCAGGTTTTTCTCAACACTTCATCTCCGATCTCCCGGATCTTTCTGATTGCCATATCGCTATCTCCTTCTTTTTTTAATAACGGCTCATCGGGTCGAAGTCAAACTGCACCGTCTCCGTCTGAGGCCGCTTTCTTTCCAGCAGCTCCTCCAGCGCTTCCCGCGCCGCGATCAGCGTCTTTGCGCTGCCGCTTCTGGCATAAAAGACGGCGCGGTACCGGTCCCCGATCCTGCTGATCGCCGCAGGCGCTGGGCCGATGATATGTAACGCTCCTTCCCCGCATACGCCGGCGGCTCTCTGCGCCAGCTCCCCGGCTAACGACATGCCCGCCTCCTCTTCCTTAGAAAGCACCAAGACCGCCATCATATGCGCGGCGGGCGGATAGGAAAGGAGCCTGCGGTACGCCATCTCTTCCTCATAAAATCCCTTGTAGTCCTGCGCCGCCGCATAGCGCACGGCATGATGTTCCGGCTGATACGTCTGTATCACCACTTCTCCGGGCTTTTCTCCCCGTCCCGCCCTGCCCGCGGCCTGCGTCAGCAGCTGGAAGGTGCGCTCACCCGCGCGGTAATCCCCCGCGTGGAGCGAAAGATCCGCCGCGAGGATCCCCACCAGCGTAACGTCCGGGAAATCGTGGCCCTTGACGATCATCTGCGTCCCGATCAGAATATCCGCCTTCCCGCCTAAGAACGAGGTCAATATCACCTCATGGCTGTCTTTTCTGCGCGTCGTGTCCGCGTCCATGCGCAGCGTCCGCGCCTGCGGGAACAGGCGGCGGATCTGTTCCTCCACCTGCTCGGTGCCCGCCCGAAAGCCCAGAATGTATTTTGACCCGCACGCCGGACATCGTTTTACGGCAGGCTGCTCATATCCGCAGTAATGGCAGACCAGCCGTCCGCCGCCATGCTCCGAGAGCGATACGTCGCAGTGCGGACATTTCATCACGTGCCCGCAGGCGCGGCAGGAGACGAAGCCCGCGTATCCTCTCCGGTTTAAAAAGAGCATACTCTGTTCGCCCGCCTCCAGACGCTTTGCAAGGAGCTGCAAGAGCCTCCGGCTGAAGATGGAACGGTTGCCGCTCTTTAATTCTTCCCGCATATCCTCCACATATACCTTTGCAAGCTCCCCGCCCGTTAAGCGGCGGCTCAGCTCGTATTTCCTAAGCCTCCCCTGCTGCGCCGCGTAATAGCTCTCTAAGGACGGCGTCGCGGAGCCTAACACAAGGCTCGCTCCAAAGTACCCCGCCAGCTCCGCCGCCGCTTCCCGCGCGTGGTATCTGGGAGCCGTCTCGCTCTTATAGCTCGCCTCGTGCTCTTCGTCTATGACGATCAGCCCCAGTCTGGGAAACGGCGTAAAGAGCGCCGATCGGGGGCCTATGATAATGTCGATCTCTCCCTTTTTCGCCCGCTCGCACTGGTCGTATTTTTCTCCGGCGGAAAGCCTCGAATGCAGCACGGACACCCGCTTCCCAAACCGCGCGGTAAAACGCGCGACCGTCTGGTATGTCAGCGCGATCTCCGGGATCAGCACGATCGCCTGTCTGCCGCGGGCAAGCATACCCGCGATCAGCTCCATGTAGACCTCCGTCTTGCCGCTTCCGGTAATGCCGTGCACCAGATACCGATCCGGCTTCCCCGCGTCATAGTCCGCGAGCACGTCCCGCACGATCCTCTGCTGCTCCCCGCTCAGGACAAGCCTTTTTTCCTCTCCGTCCGGCGTCGGCGCGGCATGGGAGATCGGATCGCGGTATCGATCCTCCGATACCACCGTCAGTATTCCGTTTTTTTCCAATGTGTGTATCACGCCCGGGCTGACCGCCAGCTCCCGCAGCGCGCGTTCATAGGAGAGCTCCCCCTCCTCGCAGAGCCGCTCTAGGAGCCGCGCCCGCGCCGCCTGCGTTTTCCGCACACGGCACTTTTTTAGCAGCTCCCTCGCCTCCCGCTCCGACGCTTTCAGACAGATCCGGCGGCTCTGCAGCCCTCTCGTCCGCTTCCTTGCCGGGAGCACCGTCTTTAACGCCGTGATCATCGTAGAGCCGTACTGATACCGCAGCCACGCCGCCATTTTGATCTGTATGCCCTCAATGGGGATATCCCCGTCGGATATCCTGAGGATCTCCTTCATCTTATCCTCCGCGCATTTTGCCCGGTCCGTGATCCCGATCACATAACCCTCTACCTCGCGGTTCCCGCCGCCAAACGGGACGACGATACGCATTCCCGTCTCCAGCTTATCCCGCAGGCTGTCGGGGATCCGGTACTGAAAGGGCCGGTCTACATTTTCATGGGAAATGTCCACGATGATATCGGCATATCTGCCTGTCATCATAGCGCCTTTCCTCTTTCCTTTAAGATATCCGCGATCAGCACCCTTTCATCCATCGGATATTTCCTGCCCTTTATCTCCTGATAGTCCTCGTGCCCCTTTCCGGCCAGCACGATGATATCTCCCGGCTCCCCGTGCTCGATGACGTAGCGTATCGCTTCCTTTCTGTCGCAGATCTCCACATAACGTCCCTGCGTTTTCGCGATCCCCGTCTTGATATCGTCAATGATATCCTGCGGCTCTTCAAAACGGGGATTGTCGGAGGTGATGACCGTCAGATCGGCCAGCCTGCCGCTTACCTCCCCCATCTCATAGCGCCGCAGCTTCGAACGGTTGCCGCCGCAGCCAAACAGGCAGATAAGGCGGTGCGGCTCGTATTCCCGCAGCGTCTTTAAAAGGCTCTCTAACGCCATCGCATTGTGCGCATAATCGATCATAAGCGTGAACTGGTCGGAGACCTTGACAAGCTCTATCCTGCCCTTTACATGGGAGCGCAGCACCGCCTCTTGAATATCTTCCTTCGCGACGCCGAAATGCCGGCAGACCGCTATCGCGGTCAGCGCATTGTATACGCTGAACCGCCCCGGCGTATTCGTCTCTACGGAAAGCTCCGTCAGACCCTTGACCTTAAAATCCACTCCCAGACTGCCCGGCCCTCTCATAAGGCGCATATCGTAAGCCTGAAGATCCGCCTCTTTGGAAAAGCCGAAGGTCTCTAACGCGCAGGTATGCCCTTTTGTCACTTCCCGCCAGTGCGTATCGTCGCAGTTTACGATCCCGACCCTGCACTGGCGAAACAGTAGTCCCTTGCAGGCCATGTAATCTTCAAAATCCTTATGCTCGTTCGGGCCGATATGGTCGGGCTCGATATTGGTAAAGACCCCGATATCGAATACGAATCCCTGCGTGCGGTGCATCATCAGCCCTTGTGACGATACCTCCATCACGACCGTATCGCAGCGCGCATCCGCCATTTTGCGGAAATACTCCTGAAGCACATAGGATTCCGGCGTCGTATTGCCCGCGGGGATATGCGTATCGCCGATCACGGCCTCGATCGTCCCGATCAGCCCCACCCTTCTTCCCGCATGTTCCAGAATCGACTTGATCAGGTAGGTCGTCGTCGTCTTGCCCTTCGTTCCCGTAACGCCGATCACCTTCATCTGCTCCGCCGGATAGCCGAACCACGCCGCCGACAGAAAGGCCAGCGCGTATCTCGTATCCTTCGTTTGTATCACCGTGGCCTGACTGTCCTTTGGCAGCGTTATCTCCTTTTGCGTCACGATCACGGCCGCGCCCTCTTTTGCCGCCTGCGCCGCAAAGCTGTGTCCGTCCGCGCTCGCGCCCTCGATACAGACGAACATGCAGTCCTTTTCTATTTTTCTGGAATCGTAGACCAGCGCGCCCACTTCCCGGTCAGGGTCGCCTTGAATACAGGTATATTCCAGTTTTTCCAATAATTTTGAAGCACGTACCATAGCTGTTCCTCTTTTCTTTCTCATTCCTCAAAGGCCCGTTTCCCCGCAGGGGACGCGCAGAAATCCAGATCGGAAACTGTCTGCGAAAGCAGCCCCGGATCTCGCGCAAGACCCGCGGGCGGGTCTTGAATCTATATTATAAATTAGCATAAATTTTGTTCTATTTCAACAAAACACATTGACGGCCCGCCATTTGACGCGTTTTTTCTTATTTTTCATAAGGTCTTTATTTTTTATTAATAATTTTATTTTTTATTTCAGAATCTGGA
>CANQTG010000058.1 GCA_947626715.1 uncultured Lachnospiraceae bacterium
GCTTTGCCTTTTCCATGCGCCGTTTCGTCACATATTCCGTAAACGTCATTTCCATTTCCTGACTGAATACCGCGCTTAGATAATTGGCGCTCACCTCCGCCGCGGCCGCCGCCTCGTTCAAGGAGATCGTCTCTTTCGTATAGTTTTCTTCTATATACTCCATCGCCTTTTTGATCAGCTTTTTCCCCTGACTTTTCATCGCCTGATTGCTCAGCTCGATCGCGCGTTTTATCAGCCCCAGCATATACGGTTTCATATCCTCCACGCTCAGGCTTCTCGCCCCCGTTTTTTCCAGATCGCTGTCCCGCAGCAGATCCTCCTGCGTAAATCCCAGCTTTTCCACAAAGCCGATCGCCGTAAACCGGATGCTCAGCGTCAGATAATCGCGGAACAGTCTCGAGCGCAGCGCTTCTATCTGCCCTTCAAGATAGGTATCCACAAAGTCCTCCGCCTCCTCGAGCTCGCCGCGCAGGAGGAAATTCTTGATGATCTCCGGATCGGCCTTCGCGATATCCACGCCTCCGAGCGTGCTCTCATCCTTTCCCTGACGGGCAAGCTCCGTATTTTCAGCCGTCAGGATATGCTGCGCCGGCTTTAGGAAACGATAGGACATCAAATGGTTCACCTTACTGTATACCTCCGGCAGCAGGCTCAAGCGTTCTACCGGCTCCCCGATCGCCAGATACCACTCCATATCTCTCTCATTAGCGGCGCAGATACGCACGATATTCTCCTGACAGCGCCGGCGCAGCTCCTCCATCTGGGCCGCCTCTCCCTTCATGAGAATGCCGTAGGTATTGATGTTCCACCGAAACATCAGGTATTCCGGGTAACGGAGAAAATAACGGGTCAGTTCCTCCCTTTTTGCTTCGATCAGCCGCGAATCCTGTACCCGCTCCCGCTGGTTTTTCTTTTCCCAGAGACTTATCATCGCCAGATTATAGCCCGCCGCGTCCATCTCCAGCGAGAGCTTCTGCGCCTCCTCATAGATCTCCTGTACGGAAAGCTGCCCCTCGAATACCTTTTCAAAGAAATTCCTGCGGGAAAACTGCTCATATTCCAGCATTTCCTCCTGAAATTTCTCCAGATAGCCCTCCTGCGCCCGCTCGCTTTCTATCTTCCCCCGGATCTCCTCTAACGCCTTCTGCAAAGAAGAGCGGGTGATCGGCTTGAGCAGGTACTGCGCCACGCCTACCTGTATCGCCGAGCGCGCATATTCAAAATCGTCGTAGCCGCTGATGATCACGATCTTCATCTGCGGAAATTCCTGACTGACGATACGCGAAAGCGCGAGCCCGTCCATAAACGGCATTTTGATATCCGTGATCAATACGTCCGGCTTCACCCTGCGGATCATCGGCAGCGCCATCTCGCCGTCGCTCGCCTCGCCCGCGAACTGATATCCATAGTTCTGCCACATGATATTATCGCGCAGTCCCTCGCGGACGATACTCTCGTCTTCTACCAGAAATACTTTTAACATATGATCGTTCTCCCTCAATAACTCCTGCTGTCAAGATATTCCCCGACGTTTTCCCGGGTAAAGACCTTTTCCTCTACCACATAGGCCTTTTCCACCTTTTCTCCCCGTTCCAGCTTCCCGATCACGTCGTCAATGTACGCTCCCTGCTCGGGATTGCATTCGATATCCACATCGATCTTGCCGGACTGTACCATTTCCAGCGCGTTTTTCACGGCGTCAAAGGAGATCATTATGATGTCTCCGCCCGCTCCCGTCCTCATGCCGGCTTCCTCTATGGCCTCGATCGCGCCGAAGGTCATATCGTCGTTCTGGGAGACCACCACGTCGATGTCCTGATACCGCCTGAGAAACTGTTGCATGACTTCTTTTCCCTTCGCCGTCGTAAAATCGCCCGTCCTTTTATCCAGTATGTTCCAGTTCGGATGGGCGGCAGCGACGTCCTCAAACCCCTTTGTCCTTCCAAGCTCCGACGAGGAGCCCGGCGTCCCCTGCAGGATCACGATATTGACGCTCTCCTCTTCCCTGCCTTTCCTTTTCAGATAGTCCTCCAGCCATCTCGCGGCGTTCTCCCCTTCCTTCGTCATATCCGTCCCTACCCACGTTGTATACAGGGATTCGTCCACGTCTGCCATACGGTCCATTAAGATGACCGGGATCCCGGCCTGCTTTGCTTCCTCTAACACCGTATCCCAGCCTTCCTCCATGATCGGGGAGAATACGATATAGTCCACGCGCTGCGAGATATAGCTGCGGATCGCCTTGATCTGATTTTCCTGCCGCTGTCTGGCATTGTCCGAGAGCAGGAAATATCCGTTTTCCCTGCTCAGCGCCCGTTCGACGGAGCGGGTGTTGGCGGTCCGCCATACGGACTCACTCCCGATCTGCGAAAACCCGACTACCGTCAGCTCCCCGCTTTCCTGAATCCTGAGCCTCTCATCGACCTTTCCGCCCTCCTGCGCCGCTTCCTCTTTATGAAATACGCCGCAGCCGCTCAGCGCGAGCGCAAGGACGAGCAGGGCCGTGATGGCCGCCGCGCGTTTTTTCCGTTCTTGTTTCCCCTTCATTTTATTCGCCGTCCCTTATCCCGCCGTCCCCGGCGCTCTTATCCTCCATCGGAAGCGTAATGCTCACGCATGTTCCCTCGTTTTTCACGGAGTCGATCTCCATTCCGTATTCCGTACCGAAATTCATGCGGATCCGTTCGTTTACATTGGCAAGGCCGAAGCCCTTTTCCGTTTCCTGACAGGGCTTTTGGATCTCCTCCCGCAGCTTATCGAGCACCTCCGGCTCCATTCCCACGCCGTTGTCCCTGACAAGGAAGCGGATCCGGTCCCCTTCCTGTTTCCCGATCACCTCGATGATCCCTTCCGCCCTCTTGTACTTGATCCCGTGGTAAAGGGAGTTTTCCACAATAGGCTGCAGCGTCAGCTTTAATATCCTGCAATCGTAGATCTCGGGATCGATGGAGATCTCAAATTTCAGGATATCCCGGTAACGCGCCTGCTGGATCTCCAGATAACTGCGGATATGCATTTCTTCTTCCCGTATCGTGATAAATTCCTGCCCCTTGCTCAGCACCAGACGGAAAAATTCCGACAGCGAGACGACGATATTGACCGCCTTTTCCAGATCGCCTCCCTCGATCAGCCAGACGATCGTATCCAGCGTATTGTATAGGAAATGCGGATTGATCTGCTCCTGCAAAAGCCGCAGCTCGGCGCGGCGCATTTTCCGCTCGTCCTCCTTGATCTGATCCATCATGATACGCAGGTTTTCCGCCATATCGTCCACACTGTCGGACAGGACCCGGATCTCGTCCTGCGTATCGATCCTCGCTTTCGCAGTAAATTCGCCCCGCGCGATACGCTCCGTTACCCGGCACAGGCGCTCCAGCGGCTCCGTGATACTGCGCAGGATCAGGGAAGAGACTACGATCACGCCCAGCACCGCCGCCGTAATCAGCCCGATACACAGCAGGATAAAGGATTTGATCTGCTCGTTTAGGCGCGCGGTCAGATATTCCATGCTGCGGGTCTGATAATAGATGTAATATTGAATATCGTCTTGGATCAGCTCTGTCAGGATATAGATATTATTGTCCAGCATTTCCATGTTGGCATCATATCTGCCGCCCTCTTCCACATTCTCCCGAACGTCGTCTATCCGATCCTCCAGCGTGTTGATATTCCGCAGCAGGCTCTGCAGCCACACCTTGCTCTCTAGGTCCGTCGTGATCGACATCAGCCTCGTAAATTCCGTCCTGAGCTCTTCGATCAGCACATAGGGGTCTTTTAGCTCCTCATCGTCCCGGATATCGTCAAACGAGACATAGCCGACGGCAAGCTTATAGATACTTTCGTCAAGCTCCTCCTTAAAATCCAGATTATAATTGTTCGCGACGGTCATATTGCTGACAATACTGTCATAAGCGTCCCGATAGCTGACCAGCGCCGTGATCAGATAGACCGCGATGCCAAGCAGCGGAACGATCGCGACCATCAATAGGAGCACGATCTTCCTCTTTAACGGATATTTTACTTTTGCGCCGCCCTGTCCGTCCATCGCAAAGCTTCTCCTTTTTTCTTCTCTTCATTTTCCAACAAAATCTTACATCCGTCAACGTGCTAATCCCGATTCCTTCCGCATACATTTTACAAAGCAGTCCGGGGCATGCCGCTTATGAAAAAAACGCTGAAAAACCGGCGTATCCTCATGCCGGTCCTCTTTTTGTCCGTTATCCTTATCTCAGCCGTTCTTTTTGCCGCCGTCCAGCCGCTGCGCTTTCGCCGCTTGGCGGACGCCTTTTTTAAAGAGGAGCTCTCCGGCGATACGCTGAGTATGCACTATGTCCTCGCCGACCCGCAGGCGTACGGGATCCCGGCCGACGCCGTCTCTTTCCCGGCCTATTCGCCAGAGCTGCAGACGCAGGCCGCAGAGCGGTATCTGCGCTATGAGCGGACGGCGGACACGATCCCCGCCTTTTTTCTGGACGATGATTCCCGCCTGCTGCTTGCGCTCCTTCGCGACTATCTAAAGACGCAGCGGCAGGAGGGATCCTTTTCTTATTATTATGAACCGCTTTCCCCCTATTCCGGCATTCAGGCCTCCCTTCCGGTCCTGCTCGCCGAGTATTCGTTCCGCTCCAAGCAGGACGTGGAAAATTACCTTTCCCTGCTTGCGCAGATCCCGGCCTTTCTGGACGGCGCCGCCGCTTATGAAAGAGAAAAAGCGGCGGCGGGGCTCTTTATGCCGGATGCCTGCGCCGACAGGATCATCGAACAGTGCCGGACGATCCTTGAGGGCGATTCCCTAAAAGACGATACGCATTTTCTGAGCGTTACCTTTGCCGAGCGGCTCTTTGGCCTGCAAAAGCAGGGACTTCTGACCCAAACGGAGGCCGCCGCGTATCTGGAGGAAAACCGCGGACTCCTCCTTACCCGCATTCTGCCCGCCTATCAGGAGCTCGGCCGACAGCTTGGCCTCTTAAAAGGACAAGGGCGCAATCCAGACGGGCTGGCATATTTCCCGGAAGGGAAGGAATATTATGCGCTCTTATTAAGACAGACGACCGGCTCCGACAGGGAGATCGCCCGGCTCGAGGATATGCTGGCCGCCCGGCTCGAACAGGATGCGCGTTCTCTCACGCTCCTGCTCTCCAGATTCCCGTCCCTCCCCAGCGTTTCTCTCCCGGAATACTTCCCTTCGCTTACGCCGAAGGAGTACCTTCAGGATCTTCAGAAAAGGATAGAGGAGAGCTTTCCCGCCCTGCCCGGACAGGAGGCTTCTCCCGTCTGCACGGTAAAGGACGTCTCGCCCAGTCTCCAAAAATACTGCAGTCCGGCGTTTTACCTCACGCCGCCCATCGACGATATGACGGAAAATTCGATCTATATCAATCCCGCAAACCGCCTGACGGGGCTCGATCTCTATACGACGCTCGCGCACGAGGGATATCCCGGGCACCTGTATCAGACCGTCTACTATCAGCGCTATCAGCAAGAGGCCCGTATCCACCCCGCCAGAAATCTCCTGCGCTGCGGCGGATATACGGAAGGCTGGGCGCTCTATGTGGAAATGCTCTCCTATGAGTATGTCAAAGACGCTCTCCGAAAGAGCGGCGCGCCCCTTGAGACGCTTTCTTATGTAGACGCCATGCGCCTTAACCGCAGCATTCAGCTCTGCCTTTATTCCCTGTTAGATATTGAGATCCATTATCACGGCGCAAAATACGAAACCGTGCGCGGATATCTCTCCGCCTTTGGTATCACAGAAAACGGCGTCGCCAAAAATATCTATGAATACATCGTCGAGGAGCCGGCCAATTATCCCAAATATTATATCGGTTATCTGGAATTTACAGAGCTCAAAAAGGACGCGCAGACGATCTGGAAGGAAGGCTACAGCGACCTGCGCTTCCACACCGCGGTGCTGAACGCCGGCCCCTGCCCCTTTCCGGCGCTGCGAAGCCGCCTCTTTGCCGAATCCCGCCGCTGACGGAAAACACGGATCCGCCTGATCCGTCAGGCCAAATCCGTGTCATGCGTACCGATCTCTTATATACTGGTTTAAATTGGACAGGATCCTTTCTAGCAGTACCTTTTCCTGTTCATCTAGCTGGCTTACGATACCCTTTACCAGCTCGTCATGGAATCTCTGGTGCCTTTCGTAGATCTGCCTGCCCTTTTCCGTCAGGGAGACCAGCACGACACGCCGGTCCTGCTCGCTCCTGACCCGCTCCACAAAGCCTTTCTTTACAAGGCTGTTGACCGAGATCGTCAGGGTTCCCGTCGTCACGGAAAGCGCCTTTGCGACGGAGCTCATATTTTTGGGCCTGCCTATGCCGATCGTCTCGATCACGCGCATATCGTTTAACGTCGCGCCCTGATACCCTTTCGTGCGAATCTCGCTCTCTTCTATTCCGGTAATATCCTTAAAGACTTTGACAAATACCTCGTGCAAAGCGGCGTTGATATCCACTTTTCCGCATCCTTTCCGTTTGTTTGATATTCAAAGTATATCATATTATTCAGAAAGGTGCAAACAGATCGTCTCATGCCCGCTTCTTGGCCTTTCCCAGATAAGCCGTCTTGATCTCGTCGTTTTCCAGCAGCTCTTTTCCGCTCCCGCTCATCGTGATCTTGCCCGTCTCCATGACATAGGCGCGATCCGCGGCCTTCAGGGCCATATTCGCATTCTGCTCTACGAGCAGGATCGTCACGCCCTGTTTATTGATTTCCTTAATGATATCGAACACGCCCTGCACGATGATCGGGGCCAGCCCCAGAGACGGTTCGTCCATCATGATAACGGACGGCCTGCTCATGAGCGCGCGCCCGATCGCCAGCATCTGCTGCTCGCCGCCCGAAAGCGTGCCCGCCTTCTGCCAAGAACGCTCCTTTAAGCGGGGAAAGAGCCCGCATACCCATTCGATATCCGCCGTCAGGTCGTCCCTGCGCATATACGCGCCGATCCTTAGGTTTTCTAACACCGTCAGATTCGGAAAGACCCGTCTGCCCTCCGGCACGAGCGTGATCCCCTTTTCTACGATCGCGTCGGTCGAAAGGCCCGAAAGCTCCTCGCCGCAAAAGCGGATACTCCCCTGCGAGGGCTTTTCCAATCCCGTGATGGCGCGCAGCGTCGAGCTCTTCCCCGCCCCGTTCGCGCCGATCAGCGTGACCACTTCCCCCTCCGCAACGCTGAAGCTGATCTCCTTTACTGCCTGAATGCCGCCGTAGGATACGGACAGATCCGAGATCTCCAAAATATTCTCATTACTCATCCTTCTGCACCCCCAAATACGCGTCGATGACCCTTTGGTTGTTCTGTATCTCTTCGGGTGTCCCTTCCGCGATCAGCTTTCCGAAATCCAGCACATAGATACGGTCAGAGATCTCCATGACCAGATCCATATGGTGCTCGATCATAAATACGGTCAGATGGAAATCCTCTTTGATCCTTCGGATAAACGCCGTAAGCTCGTCCGTCTCCTGCGGGTTCATTCCCGCCGCCGGTTCGTCTAACAGCAGCAGCTCCGGTCTGGTCGCCAGCGCGCGGGCGATCTCTAGGTGTCTTTGCTTCCCATAGGGGAGAGAGCTTGCGATCTCGCCCCGCACGTCATAGAGCCCCAGCAGGGTAAGCAGTTCGTCCGTCTCCTGCCTGTTTTTCCTCTCTTCCTTATAATTGAGCCCAAAGGTAGCCGAAAGGAAATTTGCCTTAGAGCGCATATGCTTTGCGGTCAGTACGTTCTCAAATACCGTCAGATTCTTAAAAAGCCGGATATTTTGGAACGTTCTGGCGACGCCGAGCTTTGTGATCCGATCGGGCGTTAGGGATTTTTTCGCAGAATACTTATCCAGCGTCTCCTGCTCGCCCAGATATTTTCTGCGCATCTGCCCGTGCGGATAATTGGCGCTGATGAGCTCCCCCTTAAACTTTACCTGTCCGTTCGTCGGGGCATATACGCCTGTAATCACGTTAAAGGCCGTGGTCTTTCCCGCGCCATTCGGCCCGATCAGCGCTATGATCTCGCCTTCCTCCACGTGCAGAGAAAGATTATTGACCGCGACCACGCCGCCGAACTGCATCGTCACGTCGTTGACTTCCAATACCGTCTTTCCCATCAGGCCGCGCCCCCTTTCCGCTTTGCAGAAGTTCTCTTTAACCTTCCTTTGATCTTTTCATACTGCCGGTAAATCCCGTCCCATGAAAATTCCTTCTGCCCCATCAGGCCCTTGCTGTAAAACAGCACCAGCACCATCAGCAGAATGGAAAATACGACCATACGCAGGCCCGACCGGAAAATGGGGATATTCACGCCCATGATACTGAGCGGTTCGTCAAAGAAGCGCAGCCATTCCAGACCGCCCGTGATGATAAACGAAGCGATCACGGTCCCGGTCACGCTGCCCATGCCTCCCAACACGATGATCAATAGGAAATTATAGGTCATCGTAAAATAAAACTGCTTCGGATCCACGCTCGTGAGCAGCGCCGCGTACAGGCCGCCGCCGATCGCGGTAAAAAACGAGCTGACCGCAAAGGAAAGATTCTTATGGAAGCTTAAATTGATCCCCATCGCCTCCGCGGCGATATCGTCCTCGCGGATCGCTTTAAACGCCCTGCCGTAGCTGGAACGGATCAGCAGCACCATAATGCCTATGCAGACCGCAGCAGCACCGAACGGCACCCACATCGTCGTAATGCCCGGGATCCTGTTGATCCCCAGCGCGCCGTTTGTGATCGTCTGGAGCTGCGTAAATACGATACGGATGATCTCCGAAAAGCCCAGCGTCGCGATCGCCAGATAATCGCTCTTTAACCGCAGCACCGGATAGCCGATCAAAAGAGCCAGCGCCGCCGCGATCAGCCCGCCGACCAGCAGCGCGGCCACAAAGGGCAGACGGATCGCCGCCAGCCACGGCGCCATAGGCTCGATATAGAAAATCGAGCTTATGTACTGCTCGGGGACCGTAAAGATCGCCACGCTGAACGCCCCGATCGCCATAAATCCCGCCTGTCCCAGAGAGAACAGCCCCGTAAAGCCGTTTACCAGATTCATGGACACGCTGATGATCGCGTAGATCGCCGCCAGATTCAGCACTCTTTTCACATATGCGTTTCCGATCACGTCGTTATCAAACAAGGCGATCAGAACGACGGCAGCAAGAATTAAGATACCGGTACCTATATTTTTTTGTTTTCTGCTCATATCCTCACACCTTATCCGTTGTTTTCTCACCCAATAGGCCGTTCGGCCTAACGAGAAGCATAACAATCAATACAACAAAAGCAAACGCATCCCGATAGCCCGTCAGGCCGGGGAAGAATGCCACCAACAGTGTCTCGCCAAGTCCCAGCACGATACCGCCCAGCACCGCGCCCGGTATATTTCCAATGCCTCCGAAAACAGCCGCGACAAAGCATTTCAGTCCCGGCATAACGCCCATCAGCGGATACACGGAAGAATATTTTGCGCCCCAGAGCACCGAGCCGATGGCCGCGAGTCCCGAGCCGATCACAAAGGTCGCCGCGATGACCCGGTCGATCTTGATCCCCATCAGTCTGGCCGTCTCAAAGTCTTTGGATACGGCGCGCATCGCCATACCGGTCTTGGTATGATTGACCAGCGCCATCAGGCCGATCAGGATCGCCGCGACCAGCACCGGCGCGATGACCGTAACGATCTGGAACGAGATACTGCCGATATTTACCACCTTCGTCAGCCACGGAATATCGGGATATCCCTTCGGCACGCCCGTGAAAAGATACGTCGCCAGATTTTCAAACAGGTAGGAAGCGCCGATCGCAGAGATCATGATCGACATTCTGGGCGCGTTCCGCAGCGGTTTGTAAGCGCTGCGCTCTAAAAGCATACCTAAGACGATCGTCAACAGTATGATCAGCGGAAGCGCAAGCCAGATCGGCATCCTAAAATCCACGACGGCAAAGATCATAAAATACGAAGCCATCATAAAGATATCGCCATGCGCAAAGTTGATCAAAAGCAATATCCCGTAAACCATAGTATAGCCGATGGCGATCAGTGCATACAGGCTGCCGACGGAGATCCCGTTCAGCAGGTGCTGCAGAAAAATGTCCATACTCATGCTGCTTTCCTCCATATCTATCGCTGCATTCGGCAGATTCCGCATAAGCCCCGCAGGGCGGATACGGATCGCCCTCTCCCGCCCGTCCTTTCGCTGCGGGAATAAATGGGAAAGGCCTGAAAGTATCCGGCCTTTCCCATCAAGAATCCTTATACTCTTTTGCCTAGTTCGTAATGGTCACGGTATCCAGATACTTAAATTCTCCGCCTTCCACCGTCTTAACGATCGCTACGCTCTTCTGTGCGTCCCCGTTCTCATCAAAGGTAATCTCGCCCGTGACGCCCACAAAATCGGAGGTGTCCGCCAGCGCCTGACGGATCGCGTCGCCGTCCGTAGAGCCCGCTCTCTCGATTGCGTCCAGCACTACGCAGTACGCGTCATATCCAAGCGCCGAGACCGCGGGAATGATCGGATCGTCCCCGCCCAGATATTCCTTAAAGCCCGGTACGAATTTCTTTGCTTCCTCGGAAGCGTTCGCGTCGTTCTCATCATAGAAGGTCGAGAGCACGATCCCTTCCGCCGCCTCTCCCGCGACATCGATGATCGCTTCATTTTCCCACGTATCGCCCGCGCAGATCAGCCCGTCGATGCCCAGCGCCCTTGCCTGTTTGATGAACGCGCCCGCCACCGTAATGGAGGAAGGAGCAAAGATCACTTCCGCGTCGGAGGCCTTGATATTGGTCAAAATAGAGTTGTAATCGGAATCGTTCGTCTGGATCACGCCCTCGGAAACGATCGTTCCGCCCGCGCCCTCAAACGACGCCTTGAAGAAATTCGCCAGACCTGTCGAATAGTCGTCGCCGTTCTGATATACGACAGCCGCTTTGGTATATCCCTGCTGCGCGCAGTAGTTCGCCATGACCGTACCCTGAAACGGATCGAGGAAGCAGGTACGGAAATAATACTCGTTTCCTTCCGTTACCATCGGGTTCGTACAGGAAGCGCCCATTGCCGGAACCTTCGCATTCTTAAAGATATCGCCCGCCGCGATGGAAACGCCCGAACCATAGGAACCGATGACCGCCGCGACGCCCTCCTGCTCCACCAGACGCGTCGCCGCCGTCGTAGCCTCGCCCTTATCGGACTTGTTATCCACTACGACAAGCTCCACCTTCTTCCCGAGCACCTCGGGGTACACTTCATTCGCATATTTGATACCGTCTACCTCCTGAGAACCGCCGCCGCCGTTCTCACCCGTCAGAGGCTCAAACACACCGATCTTGATCACATCGTCGGAGCCGCCGCCTGCGGAGCTCCCACAGCCTGCCAGCATGGCCGCCGTCATGGCCGCTGTCAACAATACCGCCAACAATTTTCTTTTCATAATCCTATCCTCCTGCTCTTTGTCCGTCAGGGAAAGACATCTGTCTTTGCTCCAACACTCACAGTTTACTGCAAGTAGCCGCCGTAGGCAAGAACTTTTTTATTTTTTTGAAAAAACGCCAAATAAAAAGTCCGGGCAGATACCTGCTCAGACCTCATTGCCTTTCTCCGACATCAATATCATAGCTCCGATCGTTTCTTTTGTCAACCGCTTTCAGGGCCCCGCAAGGCTCGACACGATCGCTACGCTCGCCGCAATGCCCGCCAGCGTACAAAGCAGCGCGCCCGCCAGCGTGAATCTCGTCTTTGTCACCTTTGCCGCCATAAAATAGACGGACATCGTATAAAATACCGTCTCCGTGCAGCTCATCATGATCGAGGTCAAAAGGCCGATCGGGGAATCCGTCCCATATTCCCTGAAGATATCCAGCACCAGACCGGTCGCCGCCGAAGAGGAAAACATTTTGACGACCGTAAGCGGGATCAGCTCGGAGGGAAAGCCAAAGGATTCCGTCACACCCTTTGTCAGCGAGCCCAGCATATCCAGAAAGCCGGAGGCCCGCAGGATCCCGACGCCCGCCATCAGCCCGATCAGCGTCGGCATGATCTGTATGACGACCAGAAACCCGTCCTTTGCGCCCTTGATAAAATTTTCATAAATGCTGGTCTTCATCAGCAGCCCTTCCGCTATGATATAGAAAATAACGAGAGGGATGATGATATTGGAAAGATTGGAGAGTACTGAAAGCATAAAATTTCCGGACAGTTATTTGCTACATATATATGCAGCGCTGCCCGGAAATAGTAAACCGTATTTTAATCTTCGTCCGCCGTATGCTCCAAAGGCGCCTCCGTATCCAGATATTCGCAGAAAAGCGCCGTCAGGCCTTTATCCAGCCTGCCCTCCGCCGACATCTCGCAGAGGATCGTTTCCGCCTTTTCCCTGCTCATAGGGCGCTTGTAGGGGCGGTCCGTCGCGACCAGCGAGTCATAGATATCCGCGATCGTCAAGATCCTGCTGCCAAGCGGCACTTCCTCTCCCCGCAGCCCGCGCGGATAACCGCTTCCGTCCAGAAACTCATGGTGCGCGCTGACGATCTCCACCACCTTATCATAGCGCTCCCCAAAATCGATCTCCCGCAGGATCTTTTCCGTCGCGACCGCATGATATTCCATGATCCTGCGTTCCTTTTCGTTCAAAGTCCCCTTTTCGATACATAGATTCGAGCGTTCCTCTTCGGTCAGCCATAAAATCTCCGTCCCGTCCCTGCCCCGGTATACCCTCCTGCCGATCTCCATAAAATACCGGATCTCCTCCGGGGTGAGTTCCGCCTTCTGATTGGCTTTCCAGAGGCGCTCTTCCAGCTCTGTAAGCTCCTTCGCCTGCCGTTTCCATTCATCGTATGCGAGCCTGCCCGTCAGGGAATCGATCTCCAGATAGGCCCGCAACAGCAGAAAGCGGTCGTGGATACGCTCCATGCCCTTATTCCCCATGCGGTTAGCCTTATTCATAACCTCAAGCGGAATCACCAGCTTGCCTACGTCATGGAGGTGCGCCGCCATAACGATCTGCTCCGCGTCCTGCTCGGAAAGCGGATATCCCCTGCCCGACCGTTCATACCGCCTGCGCAGAAACCGCAGGAAATCCCTCGTGTACTCTGCGACATGCATCGTATGCTTTGCGTTATACGGCGTTCTTTCGTCTATGGCCTTTGTGAACGCGTAGACCGTCGAATATAACAGCCTGCGCATATCGGCCAGATATTTGGGATATTCCTCTGCGTTCATTGTCATTCCATTCCCGAAACGGCCGCTCCTTATTCGATCGAAAGATCGTCCCAGCTGTCGTCGGGAACGAGCGTTACATAGGTTTTGCCCGTATTGATCTTGATCTCGTTGCCGTCCTGATCAAAATAGCGGGTAGGATCCGTATCGCCGGCCTTGCCCCATGTCACGGGGATCGCCCTGCCGTTGGTCACATAATAGCCGTCGCGGTCCATATCGATACAGTTATAGATCAGATACCCGTTTTCATCATACTGATGGAAGGTGCAGTTCTGGATCAGCACATTCTTAAACGTAAGCTGCGCGTTGTTATTGCCCGGATCGACATGCGCTTCGCCGTACTCGGAGTAATCATAGGTCTGCGTATCCTCGTTATAGGTCAGCTTGGATTTGTTGTGCGGGAAAGGGAGGGAGATCTCTTTGGCGTCAATCGCCCCGTCCGCTCCTTCCAGCGTGACCTCTTCTTCCGCGAACTGATAATGCGGCCCCGGATAGAACTCGTCGTACTCTTTGGAGTAATGGGAGGCTTCAAACTTATCGTCCAGATTCCCGGTGCAGATATATTCCGTAAACTCTCTGGCCTTTCCGTTATTTACCCTGTCAAAGCCGCCGCTGAAATGCGCCGCGTAATCATTGGCAAGGTACGGGTCGATATAGAACGGGCCGCCGTCGTGGCACAGTACCGCGTTCCACTCCGCTGCCAGCAGGATATTGGTCGGACGCGTGCTGCGGACGCTTCCGAACTGCTCGATCTTTTCCCAGTCCTTCACAATCGCCATCAGACGCGTGATCCTGCCGTTCGCCGTACTGTTCATGATCTCATATACCACGTCCGCCTGAGACAGCCCATAATGCGGCAGCGCATCCAGCTCATTGTCAACCATAACGGCGATGGGCCTTTGATTCTTCAGGCTCTCGTCGATCCACTCGTTTGTGAGCTCGCTCTGATACATGCCGTCATGATTTTCTTCGACCGGCTCTTCCTCCTCCACTTCCGGCTCCGGCACGACCTCGGCCTCTATGGTCTCTTCTTTCGCGTCGTCTAAAAGCGAGGGCTCCTCCGCCTCTTTCTTCCCGCAGCCGCCTAAGATCACACAGGCCGACGCCGCCAGACTTAAAAGCAAAACAGTTTTTCTTTTCATTGGTTCACCAGTTTCCTTTCAATTTGTTTCTTGACCCCTGTAGTATTTTCCTTTTCTTATCATACTACATTATCGCTTTATGTCCAACTGATTTTTTTCTCAAAATTCTTAACTTTTTCTTCCCATTTTTCCTTTTATCTTACAAAACGCGACCGCAGCCGCCGTGCTCACGCCGGTCGCGAGGATCGCCGGCGCGATAATGCCCGCCGGATTGGCGCTGCCGTACTGGCTGCGGTAAGCGATCATGTTCACGGGGATCAGCTGCAGGGAAGAGACGTTCAGGATCAGGAACACGCACATTTCTTTGCTGGCGCTGCGCGCCCGCTTTTTCCCCGCTTTGTCCTCTTCTCCCGTATACTGCGGATTCCCCCGTTCCGCTTCCAGCTTTGCGAGCTCTTCCATCGCCTTTAATCCCGCCGGCGTACATGCCCAGCCCAGCCCCAGCACATTGGCGATGATATTGGTCGAGATGTACTTTCTCGCCATATGCCCCTTTGGGATATCGGGAAACAGAAACGAAACAAAGGGACTGATCGCCTTTGTCCATCTGTCGATCAATCCCGCCTTTTCCGCGACCTCCATCAGCCCCATCCAGAGCGCCATCACGCCGATCATGGTGATACACAGATTCACCGCCTCCCGGGAGGAATCCAGCGCGGCGTTCGTCACCTCCGCCATGTGCCCCGTCAGGGAGCCGTAGACGATCCCGATCAGGATCATAAATCCCCAAATGTAATTCAGCATATCACATTTCCTGTTTTTTATTCAGTATATGCGCGAACGGCCCGTATCAGCATAGTCACTTACGCTTTTACGATCTTTCCTTTTTTTATCACCTTTTCGATCTCCAGATCCCGATTCAGGATCACCAGATCCGCATATTTCCCCGGCTCAATGCTCCCATAATCCCCAAAAAGCCCCAGCGCGCGCGCCGGATTGGCGCTTGCGCACAAAACCGCGTCTTCTAACGGGATCCCCGCCTTATTTACCGCATAGCGCAGACAGTCCATCAGATTCGTCGCCGAGCCCGCGATCGCGCCGCCCTCCGCCAGCGTCGCCAGACTGCCCTTTACGACCACGGCCAATCCTCCCAGCGAATATTCCCCGTCCGGCATCCCGGTCGCCTCCATGCTGTCGCTGATCATAATGATACGTTCCCTTCCAAACAGCCGGAAGGTCGCGCGGATAACCGCCGGATGACTGTGGATGCCGTCGCAGATCAGCTCCACGCGGCAACCGCTGTCAAAGGCCGCCCCGATCACTCCCGGCGCGCGGTGCGAAAACGGCGGCATCGCATTATACAGATGGGTCACCTGTCTGGCGCCCCTCTCAAAGGCCTCTTTCGCCGTATCGTAATCCGCCGTGGTATGCGCAACGGATATCACCGTATCGGCGGCGCAGGCATCAATAAATTCCATCGCCCCCGGAACCTCCGGGGCCAGCGCGCACAGCCGTATCATTCCGCCGCTTGCCTTCTGCAGCCTGTAAAACAGCTCCGCATCCGGCCTGCGGATATAGTCGGGGTTCTGTGCGCCCCGTTTTTCCATCGAAATAAAGGGGCCCTCCATATTGATACCGACTAACTCCGCGCCCTCCGTATGGCCTGCCGCCCGGTAGGCCGCGGCCGCTTCCATGATCCCTGTCAGCCGCTCCTCTCCCAGCGTCATAGTCGCCGGATTGATACTGGTCACGCCGTTTTTCAGCTCATACGCCGCCATTTCCCGTATGGATTCCTGCGTGCCGTCGCAGAAATCATGCCCGACGCAGCCGTGAAAATGCAGATCGATCAGCCCCGGGATCACATAACGCCCCTTCGCGTCTAGGATCTCCTCATCCGCCGCGCTCTCCGTCAGTCTCTCTTTCGTGATACAGACGTCCTTTTCTACAAAGCCGTTTTCTCCGTCAAATACCAGTCCGCCGCTAATGCGCATACGCATCCTCCTTTCGCCATACATGTCCGCCTTTGGCTCCGCCGCCCATCATATCCGTCCCCGCCTACAATATCTTGGATAAAAATTCCTGCAATCTCGGATTCTTGGGACGGGCGAAAAATTCCTCCGGCGTATTTTCTTCCTTGATCGTGCCCTCGTCGATGAAGATCACCCTCGTCGCGACTTCCCGCGCGAAGCCCATCTCATGCGTCACGATGATCATGGTCATACCGTCTTTCGCCAGATCGCTCATAACGTTCAAAACTTCTCCGACCATTTCCGGGTCTAACGCCGAGGTCGGCTCGTCAAAGAGGATCACCTCGGGATTCATCGCCAAAGACCG
>CANQTG010000059.1 GCA_947626715.1 uncultured Lachnospiraceae bacterium
AGAAGAACTGCTTGAGCTCGAGCTGCTGCTCGATTTGTGGCTGGACTTGTGGCTACTGGAGCTGGAGCTGCTGGTGGAATTGCTGTGCTTATCCGGATCAGGACCCGGGCTCGGACCTTGTGCCAATGCCGTCATAGACATGGAAGCCGCCATCACAAGCGCCAGCGCCAACGCTAAATACTTTTTCATGCTTATCTCCTCCTTCCTCAGTCTGCATGTTGAATGTGGTTTCTCTATATCAAACGCTTTCGCGTCCGATACCTTACTGATCGCCCGATGTCACCTCTTCATAAAACACATCCAAGATCATTTTATACAGGGCGTCTTCATCGATATAAAATTCCTCGTAACGCTCTCCCATGACGGTCTTTCCTTCCGCCTTACGCACATCCGTAGCCTTAAAATCAAAACCTGCCGCCATCGTTGCCAGATAGGTCGTCTTTTCCAGATTCAGATCCGTCGTCATATAGGCCGTAAGCTCCCCAAACATTCTGGCCGGGAGAGCCGGATCCTCTTTAAATCTTTCCTTTGCTTTCGCGATGAACGCCCCGATATACTGCCGCTGTCTCTCCAGCCGCCTTTCTGCGCTGGCAAATTCATTCACATCGCGCCTCCGCAAATAATTGTAAGCGTGCTTTCCCTCCAGATGTATCGTTTCCCCTTTTACGAGGCTTTTATCCCATTTGGTCAGATCGTCGAGACAAACTACGTCCACCCCTCCGACCGCGTCGTTGATCTTTGCGATCGCGCTCATATTGACCGCGCAGTAGCCGTTGATCGGCAGGCCATAGAAAAGATTGGAAACCGCCTTCTCCATATAGGCCGCGCTTTTTACCGTGCCGTCGCCGTAGCCGTGTTGTATTGTGATCTGCGTCTGTATCGTCTCTTCATAATTTCCGTAATAATCATAAATATCCACATCCGCCATTGTATTTCTGTCGACGGCAATGATCTGCATTTTCTTGATATGCGGATTCAGTACGACCAGAAAGATTGCGTCCGCGCAGCCGCCGTTATAGCCTTCCGTCTGCTCGCGTACCGTCTCGCTCCGCTGATCGATCCCCATGAAAAGAAAGGTCAGGATATCTTCATTAAATTCATAAACCTTTCCCTCATAAAGGATCTGTCCCTCCTTCAGGTCGGTTTCCGAAACCGCGTCTTGACCCGAGCCGTCTACAGAACCTTTCTCCGTTCCACCTCCCGGGCCGATACCGGGATCTAACTCCGACGTATTATGCCTGTCCATCTGCATTTGCGCCGCGTTCCCTACGGTATCATTTTTGATCTGGCTCTTGCCCCTGTATCGAAGCGTTACGACAAAGACAGCCACAGCGGCCAGAAACGCCAGCACGGATACCAGAATGACCCTGCAGATCTGAAGCAGCAGCTTCTTCCCTGTTTTTGGCTGCCTGTTCTGCTTTTTTCCATCTTTTTTTGGTTTCACAGCAGCCGCATCCATATTCTTTTTCTCATTCTTCTTATCTTTCATCATTCTTCTTTTATTCCCGCACATGATAAATCCCATTCATGCACGTTTCCCTGAAAAATCTCTCCGCTGACGCCGCTTTGCCGCTTTGGCAGATTAAATTTAATTCCATCTATTATCAAAAGACGATTGATTTATCATTTTCCCACACATTTATCTATTCTATCACAGTTCTTCTTAAAATGGAAGTTTATAATTATTATTTTATTTACGTTTAAAACAGGAGTAAACGTAAAAAATAATAGAGAGCGCTCCGCGAGGATGCGCAGAGATTCGGATAAAGAAGATGTTTGCAAAAGCAGACCCGAATCCCGCGCTAAAACTTGCGAGCGAATTTTGAGTCAGGTAAATATCAGTCAAAATCTCCACGATCTATCAGAAGATATTCAATCACATCGCGGACTGCTCCATAGCCGCCGCTAAATCTACTGATATAATCCGCCTGCGCTTTTACCCGTTCATCGGCATCCGCCGGACAAGCTTTAAATCCGGCCTGCCCCATAGCGTCCAAATCATTTATGTCGTCGCCGATGTACGCCAATTCATCCCGCTGTATATTCTTTTCCTGCATAAACGCTTTCAGGCAGCTTTCCTTTTCCTGAATATTTTGAAAAAGATATTTCACTCCCAGCTCCGACATGCGTCTCGTCAAAGCCCCGCACTCTCTTCCAGATATCACGACGATCTCTACGCCGTTTTTCTGCGCGATCTTAATCCCCGCGCCGTCCTTTACAGAAAATTTTTTCCATTCATTTCCGGTTCCGTCATAGTAAATGCCTCCATCCGTAAGCGTTCCGTCTACATCAAGCGCAATATACTTTATTTTTCTGTTCTCATTTTCACTTTGCTTCAACAGCATTCAAACTCCTTCACTTTTTACCAGCATAACGCTGATCCCGTCTCCGATCGGAAAGATCTGATAGCTTCCCTGATTTTCTTTCAGGAATCTGTGAACCGCTTCTTTCGGGCCTTTAAAATTGTCGGCAAAATAATCATGGATCAGGATTACGCCGCCAGCCGACATCCTCGCGGTAAAGTATAAAAGGCCATTATAAGTAGGCTCATAAAGATCCATATCAAGATTTACAAAGCAAAACCTTTCCTTTCCGCTCAATTCTTTTGTCGTATCTGGAAAATAACCTTTATGTACGCGCACCTGCTCCGGGTTTGGCATTTTACTCATTACCAGCCGAACCGAAGTATTGGCATAATCTCCTGCTTTGGCAAACGAGAAAGCCGTATCCTTTGCTACATCTTTTTCTGCAAATCCCTCGAACGTATCAAACTTACACTCTCTCTTTTCGTTCATAAATGCTTGGCGTAAGCAGCTCCACCTTCAGTTTTCCCTTTGCCTTATTTCTAAATTCCTTATATAGTTTTCCCACCTCTTTGTTGCTCTCTTCTATCGTCAGTTCATTTGCAAAATCAGGGAATCCTTCGTTGACGTAATTTTTATGGTTTTCCGTCAGGCCGTCAAAACCGGCGATCCCTATTTTTTTTACCATAACCTTTTTCAACAGATTAAGCAGCATGATCGTACTATTATCAAATAATTTCCCCCAATCCGCTATCAATGAAATATAATTAATCGGAATGATACCATTCTGCCCCGCATGTATATTGGAAGTGACAATACATTTTTTCAGATCCACTTCCTCACATGCTTTTTCCCAATAAAGCGTATTCGTAAAAAAATAGAAATCGCACGGCAAAAAATCCGGGATAAAATTAACGCTGACCACGCTGGCATCTTCGCTCTGTATGTATTCCAGTATCCGCTCCCTGTAATCTATCAGGCTTTTCCCCGGCGCTAATACAACCGCCGTTTTCCCTTCCATAATACGTTGGAGCTTTCTTATGCCTTCTGAATCATCTACATAATTTTGACTGTATTTTTTATATATCCTTTGAATATTATCATAATCGTAGGTCTGCCTCAGCTGATCGTCGATACCAAACAGGATATGCCGGATATCTTTACTTTTTAGCCGATACTTTTCCGTCAGATAGATCACGTTATTGGGGTGAGACTTGTAAATTCCCGCCATAAACGCCGGAATCGAATATCCCCATGTATATTTGTTTTTTATAGGAAGAAGGTAGATATCTATGATATCCAATATCTGATCCAGATCATAATCCTTTTCCTCTTTCCGAATCAGATAATCTGCAATCAGCTCTGTATTCAAATTTCCCGCACATTTCCCCATACCGTCCAATGTCGCGTCTAAGATGATATTCCTCTCGCCGTTTGCCAGCGTAATGACCTCCTGCGCAAACGCAAAGGAGCTTTGAAAATTATTGTGAGAATGGACGTCAATACAGATATCTTCGTCCAAATTATAATTGACCAGATTATAATAATGCCGCAGATCGTCCAAATACATGGAGCCATACGTATCAACGATCCCAAAAGAATACGGTTTTACCTTATTTATCCTCTCAATAAGCTCTAACAGCTCCCGGTCTTTGTAGGCAAGCGAATTTACTCCCTGAACAAATAAAAAATACCCTTTTTCTTTCACCGTCTGCAGCGCCGTCTGAATCTGCTCCCACTCCATATCAAACTGTTTTTTGGTAAACCCCACGCGAATACCGGTTATTGAGGAGCCGTCACATCGCTCCAATTTATCAAAATCATACATTTTATAATCCGCAAAGGCCACATACAGCGTCTTCTTATCGTTTTGCGGAATAAAGTCTGTCATTTGCATAACAGAGGTAAAAAAGGTAGAATCGCCCTCATAAGATACCAGCTTGTCATCCCGCAAAAAACCAATCTCCACGATATCAATACCTGCGTTCGACAATCTGCCTGTAATCCCCCGGATCGTTCGATCTTCAAATTTGCAATTCAGTATCCTTCCACCGTCCCGCAAAGTACAATCCAAAATACGGACATTTTTCATCCTACTTCTCCCGCCCCTTAATATCCGCTGATCTGGCTGCAGCCCTCAGCGCTTTTTTCTCTGTTCGTCAAGATACCTTGCCACGACCTGCGCAAAAGCAAAATCTTCCGGGGTATCAATATCAACCGCCTCAAATTGGTCGATCAACGCCATATAAGGCGTCCGGCCGATTCTCTGTCCCAGCTCTGTAAATACTTCTCTGCGGAATATAAAGAACGCTCCCGTTTCCATGTAAATAGGGGCCAAATCCTGCGACCGCGGTATATTGCGCATATCATAATTTAAAGGTTTTCCATCCATCCACATATAATCCTGAAGCATAACTGCAGAAAATGCAGAATCATGCTTCCCGCTCACCACCTGACTTAACGCGGAACGGATCGTCTCCGCTCTGGTAAACGGCTGCGTTACATGCGTTAATACGTAAATATCCGCATCCACATCCTGTACAAAACGCGCTATGATCTCAAGTCCCTTTACTTCAAATCCATCCAGACAGGTATCCCTTTTTAAAAAGGTAAGTCCCGAAGGCATGTACTGTCTGATACTTTCATCACTGCAATATACATACTTTTCTGAAATTTCATCAATTTGATTTATTGTTTCAAAAATATATTCGCAGGTAGGTTTTCCGTCCAGCAAAAGCGTATTCTTACCGGGAAGCCTTTGATTATTAAGTTTAATGGGTATGAAGGATACTATTTTTTCCATAAAAATTTCTCCCTTTATTTTTCAACATATAACACAATATAATCGGCGAGTCCCCGATCGCTGCATTGCCCTTTCCATACGCCATCCATAGTCTGCGATACCAAACTGCCAGTGAGATCTGCTCCCGGCCTCTTATCTCTAAGCCAGCCGAGAAGGTTTCCGATCCCATATCTCTGAAAATATTGTATTTCAATTTTAGAAAATCCCTCTTCTTCCGCCAGCATTCTCAGATTTCTTTCAGAAAATATCCAAAGATGCTGTGTGCTGAATAATAATTTTTTTTCATATATTTCTCCCAGCAATTCCCGCATAACCGGCGCATCCGTAGGAGTTCCTATGACTGCTCTTCCACCCCCCCCGAGTAATTCATATACCTCATGCATAAAGTTTCGAGGACTATCTACGTGTTCAATAACATCAAAAGAAGTAAGCACATCTATATTCCCTTTCCACTCCTTTATCGCTTCCCCTGCATAAGGATAGGTATGATAGCCTTTATCCGTCATCACTTTACGATATGCGGCTGAAGGCTCTACCGCGATTATCTCCTTTGCCACGCCGCTGAGAAAATCCAGAAAAGCGCCGCAACCGCAGCCAATATCAGCTACTACCTTACCTCGATAAAGAGACGTCCCCGTATAAGATAGTTTGTCCAAAGTTTCTTTATCATGCAGCATATAAAAACGCTCTGCCTCGCTCCCGCCTTCTAAACTTTCCCGATACGCTTCGCTTTTATAATAATCTTCAATATCTTCCAACAAATTTTCATGCCATATCACGCCGCAGTTTTTACACTGATATACCGATACATCCGTATCTGTATATTTTCCCAAACCTCCGTTTCGAATGAGTCCTTTATATATAACCCTGCTTTCATTTCCACCGCACAATTTACACTTCATACGTAATTCCTCCTATCTTCATTCAAATGCCCTGACGGCTTATTCCATAAATACCCGATCACAAACATCGACATTAAAAATCCCGTATCATAGCACTCTACCAGACTATGTATACACCAGCCTAAAAAAGCGCAGGAAATGATCTTGCCGGCAGGCGTTTCCCGATACTTTTTAATCTGCTGACCGCAAAGAACAATACAAACGACATAAAGAAGCAAGCAGAACAAACCGCCCCGATATAAGATTTCCAAAAGCATGTTATGTGCATAGCTTCCCCACTTCATGCCCACCTCGTCCGCTCTTATCATAGAGGTTTTATAACCATGCCCAAATAGCAACGCATCCCTTATCAATACTAAAGTCCTATCCCATAAATTCATCCGTCCCTGCAAAGAGCCCCATTTATGCAAAACTCCATCTAGGAACCAATAAAATAAATTTTGAAATTTAAAACAGATTACTCCCATAAAAAACAATATCTGAAGCAGCCAATAATTATAATAGTTAAATACTTTCGTATAATCCTTAAAGAAAATATAGACTATCGTTACCGCAAACAAGGATAACAGAACTCCTCCAGACCATACTATCAGTGCTGATACCCATATCGCTGCGCTCAGTAAGTATGTTCTTACCTTCTTACCCGTCTGTTCCGCATACAAAAACGCTATCATCAATGCCGGTATAAAAATTTTTGTATGCTGATTATAATATCCAATAAACCAACATTTGTCAGATACAAAATAACTTGTTTCACTATGCAAAGTATATAGTCCTTGTGGAAATAAAATTTCTGTTGCCAGATTAATATAAATAACAATTTCAAAACATAATAATTGAGAACTTAAAAACGTTTCTCTGTCATAATTACCAAAAACTTCATATAAAATAATGATACCGAAAACTTCAAATGCCAACTTGGCGCAATCCAATATAATACCGCCATGAATTAAAGTTATAACCCATAAATAGGCCCATATTAAAAATATACATATTGTAATACACTGCACTTTCTTTTGCTTTCGTATCTTATCAATATATAATCCAACGATAATGCAAAAAGATATTACTCTTAGGACATTAATAACTCTATCCGTCCAAACAAATTGATTTAAATACCCCGGATTGAAAAGCGGAAGCGTCAGCAGAAAAATAATAACAAACAACTGATTTTTACTTTTTATATTAAAACGCATTTCTATCTATCCCTTTCAAATTTATAACAGCCTAGTCTTCTTTTGGATCCGTTCTCTTATATACTGTATAATCTCATACATATATTGATTTTTGAAAAAGATCAATATCCCTGTATATACGCACACTGACACCAAAACAGTAAACACAACATGCAAAACAGCACTTCTAACAAACACTGAAATAAAATAGTTTACAATCAGAATCGGAAACGACGCAATACAATACTGCCAAGATACCCGCATTATTTTTTTCATATTAAATACCTTTTTCATATTATAAAAACATATGACTGCTATCACCGTTTCTGCTATCACCGTTGCTGCTGCCGCTCCGTTTTCTGCATAACGCGGTATCAGAACAGCATTACACGCCATATTGGTAAGAGCGCCCGAACAAGTAGAAAATAAGATCCACTTTTCCTTTCCCATAGGCACAAAGGTCTGCGTATTTGTTATTACATTAAACGGAATCACTACAACGATCGGGGTAAGCAGCCGTAAAGTCATTACTGCGGATTGAAACTCGGAACCGCTAAATAACTGAATTATTTCATTCCCCAAAGCAAATATACCCACACCGGCAGGAACAGCCAGTAAAAAAACATAATTGTAGGATTTATCGATCAATTCTTTAATCTTATCTTTTTCAAGTTTTTCTATATAAAAAGATAATCTTGGAATCAATACGACCGCCACAGAATCAATCAATGTCGTTACTAATTTATTTATTTTCACAGCGGCCGTATATTTCCCTACGGAAACATCATTTTGCAAAAACCCCAGCATAGTGCTGTCTAACACTGCATATAACTGAATTGACAGCGCCATAGCAAAAAGCAGCAGCACTTGCTTAATATGCTTTTTTATTGAGTAATCTCCAAACCATTCCCATAATATATACTTTCTGGCATTAACAAAATTTAATATATAAGAACCATATGTAGCAAAAACATAAATAGCCATATAAATGAAGAGATCCGATCGATCTTTCACAAATAAAAGCATGATCACAAACGAAACTGCCTGAACTATCACAGAGCGAACTGCAATATATTGATACTCCTCCAATGCTTGATATAACCATTCCAGCCCCATAGATTGCAGCAATATCGAGGCAGAGCCAATGACCAAAAGCAGCGTATATTCTTGAAACTTTGGGATAAAGAGCATAGCTAAAACAAAAAGAATATACGAAACAATCGTCATCATCCCATTAATAGCAAGCATTTCATGAACAAATTTACTTAATTCTTTTTTATTATCCCGCAATTTTGCCGCTTCTCTTGTACCATAATATTGCATTCCCAGCATTGCGAGCATCGAAAAATAACTCACGATAGATTTCGAAAAATTGATCTTCCCTATCCCATCCGCGCCAAGTATTCTTGAAGCATAGGTAAACGTAGCAATCGGATACAGCAAACTCATCAGAGTTTTTATAAAATTAAAAATATAATTTTTAATCAGTGATTTTTGATTTGTCAATTTACAGCTTCCTTCCCACTGATCCTATTCCTGATTTTTAAAAATACATTACATTCAAATACATCCCTTACGTTATACGTTCGAATCCCCGTCTTTTTTATCTCCATCTCACTTCCTTCATTTAATTCATTACCTACAAACACTATATCGTGCCTGTCCCAATTCATTAATTTCACTATTTTATTTATCATGGCGGCTTTATTATAATTTTTACGCATGATATCAATAGAAGTGAAACCCGCGGCGTAAGCTCTATATCGGTCTCCCCAATTCAGCAAATACTCTCTTATAAAAGCAAGCTCTGATTCACGTTCATACAAAGGCTTAATCGTAATAACCACCCCGCCCCGCAAATTGACCTTTCCCCTATATTTTGGAAATTTATTTAACTCATCTATAAGCTCCTCTTCCACCTGATATTGATCGCATAAATTCTCTATATCAGTCGGACAATTTGAGAAAAACACCGTATTCCCATAATCACAAAACACTTGAATCGCCCTGCTATTTTTATTTCTGTGCTTTAAGAGAACAGATTGAATATGCTCGCAGCTGTTTCCTGATAAAATAATTCCTTCAAACAGATTCAGATTCTCTATTCCGACTCCTATTTCCAGTTTTGAGCCGCGCCCATTCCATAAAGTGCCATCCAAATCATATATCACATTATTTACATATAAATTTTCTTTGAAAAAATCCATGAAAATCGTATCAACCAGTTTTTCCGAATCATGTATACAGCCTTTCCCCAAATCCGTGTAAATCCAATTAACAATCTGTTCCTTTTTACGCATAAGAGGATTCGCATTCTGGTTAAGCAACACTTTGACATCTGTTAAATCAAAATATTTTTCTATGATTCCATAGATATCATCTGACGAAACGCCCAACATGTCTTTATCTTCAATATTATTCATAACCAAGTATTTCATCGCATTAGAAGAAGCGATCAGCTCCTTAAAATTTTTATGCATATATGTTGGAATCAAAGACGACCATTGGGTCCCTGAACTAAAAATGATCATATCCGCCTTACAAACCAGATCTCTGACCTTTTCTTCATCCGGCAGACTTCCCTCATCTACCGACGGGATCACTTCATTTCCATTTTTATCTTTTAAAAATACAGAAACGATTTTATTATCTTCATTATTCCACGATACGATTTTCGCTTCATCATCTATTATTTCTCCAGATTCTGTATGGGCGGACAAAGTAAGCGGAATATGTGAAATTAAATGAACATTATTCTCTATTCCTAAAATCCCCGCCATTTTATTACCGGCAAAGGAAAGCTTATTTTCATTCAAGACAGCGCATGATGTATAAAATATATTGGATAATGAAAAATCTATAAATGAAATCTCATCAACGCCCGCCCTCCACACTTCTTTTTCTTTATTTTCAAAGAAAAAAAACTCTAATAATTGTATAAGATAATTTTTCTTTTCCGAATCAAGAAAATTTACGTTTTGAAGGATATTTTTCCCTTTATGATAATAATCTATGTAATCATCCGCCGTTATACGAAGGCGAAACAATTCATATAATTTTTCATGATAGGAATCTTTTACCTTCATTTCTTCAGAATATCGGTTCTTATATTGGATCAGTTGATTCTTTCTCAGATCACTTGGCCCTAATATCGTATAATCAAATAGCTTTCGGCAGGCTCCTGTGGATTTCCCATTGTCATACGCATTAATAACAACATCGACCTTCAAACTATTTTGACCAAATATTTGATTAATTCCCGTTTGTAAAGCTGCGCCCCCTGTTCCCCCGCAGAATATCAAGACGTTATACATTTCTTACCCCTTCGTCTGGCATAATCTTATTTCTTCAAATTCTTCTATCGTATTAAATGATTTCGTCAACCCAGATGGAACTATTTTAAATCGTATTGGCGCTAACCCATGCTCATAAAAAAAGGTAAACGCATTCAACAGTTTCATCTCTGCACGACCGCCGTCCTTCATATCTTCTTTAATATTTAAAAATTCCTTATACTGCTCAAGCTGACGTACGATAATATCAATATCAAATAAAAATAAAGACTGATCGTGAATCCCCTGTAAAATTTCTTTCTCTTCGTTTGCAAAATGTGATTTTACAATCATATCCTCACGGGTTTCAAACCATGCATACGGCCTAATATCATTCGAACAAACCACAAATCCGGCATTGTTTGTAAACATCTGTGACAAATTCAGAACTTTTTCAAAAATATAACCTTCATAAAAATAGGTATCGCCCCAACAGACCGTCACATATTTAACATCTTTTTCCGCTTCTTCAATTTTATGAAGAGCTCTTAACAGTGAATGGGCATCCCCTATCCCTGTTTCTATCTCAATTACTGTGCAGCCAGTCAATTTATCATAATACGCAGGATATATTTCCCGATTAAGCACAAGATAAATTTTCTTATAAAAGTTGCACGCCCTATCAATCGTATTTTGAACGATATATTTGTTCCCTATTTGACAAAAAGCTTTAGGGAAGCCTCCAAATCGGGATGATTTTCCGGAAGCCAATATAATCAAAATCTTATCTTCCATTGCGCCATTTTCTCTTTCTTCTATACTGATTTAATATAAACGGAAAACAAAACGGAGTCCGCAAAAGAAATACAAATAATTTTCCTTTCAATGAATAATCTTTGCATTCTTTCCAAATTGCCTCTCGAAAAACAGTAGTATTTTTAAATTGATTAAATGCCTTTCTCTTTTCCGTATATTTTTGATAATTAGACGGATGAAAAAAAGTTGATCCAATAAGACTATATAAGCTATATAGCATTCTTTGTGGAATTTCCTCCACGATTTCATTCAATTCATTTTCTTTTAAATTTTTCTCAATTCTGTCATACAAATGCAACATTTTATCTGGCCAATCTGGCCGATACTTACGCGTTATTGAATCTGGATTTATTCTATAATGATATCCAATATAATCTGTCCCAGCAATTCGATCGGCTTTTTCAAAAGCTAATAAATTGAAAAAAGCATCATCCAAATATAAAATATCTTCTGGAAACATCAGATCGTTATTTTTTATAAACTCTGTTTTATATAATTTATCCCAAACATTCCCATGATTTGTATATCCCTTCCGTGTTTTTATCGGCGTAGGAAATAACTGCCTAATCATATTATGAATCTGGTCTTTTTGATTTATGTCAAAATTGCCCGCCCCTGTTGTCAACACCTCCTTATTTAAGGTATACTCTACAAAATATCCACCCGTGCAGAAAATATCCATATCCTCATTAGGCATTTTATCAAAAACAGTACTATAGTAATCGACACTTAACCAATCATCGACATCTACAAAAGTGATCCATTTCCCTACCGCAACTCGTATCCCTTCATTACGAGAATCACATATCCAGCCATGCTCTTCTCGATGAATCACCTTAATCCGATTATCGCGTAAGGCATATTCATCGCATATTAAACCGCTTTTATCCGTAGATTTATTATCAACTATTATAATTTCCATGTCCTCAAAAGTCTGAGCAATAATACTATCCAAGCATTGATTTAGAAATTCTGCTCCATTATATACCGGAACAATTACGGATAACTTAGGCTGCATTTTCTTCATCCCTTCTCTAAAACATTTTCTAACGTATCCCGTTCAAACACTTCCAGTTTTCCCCCACGCGTTACATTTTTAATGAAAATATTATGTTCATCACAATATTTTTTTGCTTGTTGAAAAGCGTACAGATTACTGTCCCTGTTGAAATAGGTTCTACGAAAAGCCGATCCTCCTTCAAAATGTTCCTTTGTTTCTTCTGTTTTATGCGGAATGCCAAATTTATCTTTATAATAAGGCATACTGAAATCCATTCCTAATAAATAGATTTCTTTAAATCCCATATAAATAGCCAACTGAATCATTGTAAATGAAACACTGAATCCATTAATAAAGTATGTGGATATATCTTCCTTAATATATGATTTTTTATATCCATAGGGGCTAAGAACAAAAAAAGGATTAGCGCATATAAAAATATAATCTTTTGAAAGTGTATATTTTGCTGCATACCAGTCTATAAATTTTCCTTTCACATTTATCTGATCTATATTAGCAATTTCTCTCCTAATTAATTCTTTATCAATACAAACATAATAAGTCGGCCTCCACTTTATCTCATTATAAAGCATATATATTCTATTTGCTGCAAACGTAACTTCATCATGTAACATATCCAGATCTTGAAAATTCAAGCTTGGTCCATTTCCTACAATAAAGCAGCGTTCATTCTCATGTATATTTTTATAATTTCTAATCTTTTCCGGTTCTCCAGTTTTTAAATAATCTTCTCGTTTCCGTTTTTTTTCCAATACTGCTAACGGAAAAACTAAAAAACGCACTACTGGATTTCCTTTTATTTCCATCAAAGCCTTTCGCATATCCATAATTTTTTTTACACTTCCTATATATAATTTGATTAATTCATCTACAGAGAATCATAAAATTCTTATCTTCTTATATGCAGCATTTATCGCTTCAAAATAGCATTTATTTTCATACGCCTCGGCACAAAATAATCTCCTCTCGGATTATCTCCAATATGAATCACTTTTCGTGCCTCTAGCGCATATTCTGCTAAAATACATTTAAATAAATATCCCGAATTTTTCCCATATCCTCTTTCGCTGGATAAATAGATATCTTCATATCCTTCATATCCGGTATTTTTTACAATCGTTTTAATGGTATCTATGTCTAAATACATATCCGATGTAAGCAGGATTTTGTATCCCCTTTCTGCGACCCAGTCATATATATTTTTCATCGCTGGGTCTGCATAGCAGTTTTTCTTTTCTTCCTCTATTTCCCATTTCATAAATAAATCTTGTCCAATCTCTTCATACGCCGTATTCAAAAGACAAAAATGCCAATATATATCGGACAGCGTTACCTCCTGACCGTCCTTCTCCTTTCGCACGTTTTTTTCGGCTGCGATCCGATCCCTTACATAATTTCTTGTTGTGATTCCATAGCGTTCACATACCTTTGCAACACCATAAAACAGGTTGTGCGGGGAGCCGCACTTTCTTTTAATCAAGGTATCAAATATATCAAAAGAAACGATCTCACAATCTGCCATTTCAATATTTGAAATAATATCGTTGACACCGGTTCCGGCTATATGGCAGCATACCTTTTTTATCATTTTTTTCGCTGCCGCAGTTACACTTTCAGTATAATCGTATAAATCTTTCATTTATTCTTTGACATAGTCTCCTCTTTCTTTTTTATGAGTCGTTTCCATATGCATTCATTCTTTTCATCCGTCAAGATTCCCCGCTATCTCTGCCCTAACGCCGGATTTTCTTTATCCGATGTATCAAAGCATACCGAGTCAAGCACTTCCATCGTCTCATTGTTGTATACCACGATATTTAGTCCCCGCCGATTCTTTCCGTACTCTTCCCCATCTATCTGAATAGAACTTGTATTCCCGCTTTTCATGCCTGCGCTCACAATACGGTACGATGTCCTGCCACCCCGAATGGAACCGCCGTATTCCAGCCTTTGATCTCCCTGTCCCTCCTTGACCGTTCCGTCTGAAATAACCGCGTAATAGGAACTCCGATATTTCCCTTCCAGCTCCGCTTTCAATCCCAGCGCCCGTAGCCGTTCTAATGTGGAGCCTTTCAAATTCTGCGTGCAATCTTCTTTTGCGGAGATAAAAACGCTGTAGCGGTCGTCCCGCAGAGCCTCCAGATAGGAGTCAAGCTCCTCGATCAGAAATAGGGACATATCCTTTTCCATCTCTTTATAAGCCTCCCGCGCCTGTTCATACTGCGCGTCGTTTCTTCCTTCCAGCCCGCAGCGTTCCGTCAATATCTGCCCGACATAATCCGTGATCTTTTGAGCGCCCCAGAGATTTGCGTGTCCGCCATTCGCATTATCTCTCTCAAAATCATAGCTGATTTTTTCATACAGACTTCTTTCATTAAAATCCAGATATAAAAGCTCATGTTCTGCTGCATATCGGCTGGTTGTATTATATTGCCTTTGCTTCTCAGCAATCCCTATATTATTCATTGGCGTCTGCGTCAGTACCAATGCAATTCCCCTCTGCCTGCATAATTCTTCGACCCGGTCAAGATATTCCCGCATGAGCAAATCCATATCCGCTTCTCCCACTGTCTTGTCCGCTTCAAAAGGCAGATAATCCTGTATCCCGCAGGACCCGCTGAGTCTATGATACCCTTTCGTATCCCGATACCCCCCCCCGATCCTTTTCCCAAAAGTCCGTTTCCGTCAGTCCCTTCCATCTTTCGTGAAACCGGAGCAATGGCAGATAATAGCTCAAAACAGAACCCATCGTATCATCTATCTTACAGATCGTATGTATCGCTTCTGCCTTTACAGGTGAGAACTCCATCGGATCAAACGCTTCCCTTATGTCGGGTTCCAGTTCATTTATGACCTTTTCATGAAATCTCTTATATACAAAATACATATCCAATACCACCACCTTGGGAGATTGGCGGCGCAGCGCCTCTTTCAGCCAGAAATACGACACTATCATACTCTGACAAGGGCAGCCTAGATTATAACCGCGTATTCCGTAACGTTCATAAAGCTCCTGCGGAATATAAGTATTCATTGCATGACTGCTCCCCAAAAATAATACGTCTACCGTATTCTCTTCCATTTGATAGAATTTGTTATAGGTCACCGTTGTCGCATTACTGGCATTTTTTCTCTTTCCAACGAAAACCGCGTTGACATTTCCTATGCACAGCGACAATATGAAAATAAAAAGCAACCCTCTCCCAATAAACCGTAAATGTTTCTTCACTTAAAAACCCTCGTAAATAAAATCCTGCGCGTTGTAGCCAATCCCGTATGTCCCAAATACCATCACGCATACGATCGCCGCTATATATACGCTCCAGCGCACGCAGAGCGGCCTTTGCAGGATATATTCTCTGACGCGTTTTCCCCTCTCCTGCCCGTAACTTACGAACGCCAGCACACAGATGGCAAGGAACAGTACGCACCACTCCTTCCAGTCCAGCCCCAGACGCAGCAGGGAATCGTCAAACAAAATCCATATATTAAGGACAAGCAGCCCTCTTAGCATTTTAAGCCCCGTTGTCAGGCTGCGCGCACGGAAGAGGATCCATGCTAGGGTCGCCCAGAAAAAGACGCCCATCCTCTGCAGTACCCGCCGCGTACCGCTTCCCTTCGCTATCCCGCACAGCTCCCAGAATCTATCCCGTATCTTTTCCGTCAGCTCTCCCGCGATCTGGTAGAGTGCATGTAACGCGCCCCATGCCAGATACCGGTACGCCCCGCCATGCCACAGCCCGCTTATCAGAAACGTGACCGATAAATTTATATATTTCCGAAGCCTTCCCTTCCTGCTCCCGCCCAGCGGGATATAGATATAATCCCGCAGCCAAGTACTGAGCGAGATATGCCATCTGCGCCAGAAGTCCTTTATTGACACGGCCAGATACGGCCTCTGGAAATTGTCCGCCAGCTCTATCCCGAACAACCCCGACACACCCTGACAGATCGATACGCAGGATAAGAAATCCGTATACAGTTCCAGACTGTATAATGCTCCCGCGACAAACACGTA
>CANQTG010000060.1 GCA_947626715.1 uncultured Lachnospiraceae bacterium
CGGTCAGCTCGTCTCCCGCCTCCAACACCGCGCCGTCCACGATCTTGATACGCGACCCGTACGGTATCAGATACGCCTTGCTTTCGCCCGTTTCCTGATTCGTGATCACGATCTCGCGTTTCTTCTTGCTGTCCCGTATCTCCGCCGTACCGCCAAATTCCGCGATGATCGCAAGCCCCTTAGGTTTTCTCGCCTCAAACAGCTCCTCGACGCGGGGAAGACCCTGTGTGATATCGTCACCGGCTACGCCGCCGGTGTGGAAGGTACGCATCGTAAGCTGCGTGCCCGGCTCTCCAATGGACTGCGCCGCTATGATACCGACCGCCTCGCCGACCTGCACCGGTTCGCCCGTCGCCATATTCGCGCCGTAGCATTTCGCGCAGATCCCGTTATGGGAGCGGCACCCTAAGATCGTACGGATCTTCACCGCCTCCACCGGCCCGCCTTTTTCGTTCACGCCCACGCTCAGGATACGCGCCGCGCGGCTCGGCGTGATCATATGGTTTTTCTTTACGATGATATTGCCGTCCTTATCCCGGATCTCTTCACAGGAGACCCTGCCCGTGATCCGGTCCTTTAGGCTCTCGATCGTTTCCTTGCCGTCCATGAACGCTTTTACGGTCATGCCCGGGATCTCGTCTCTTCCCTCGCTGCAGTCCACCTCGCGGATGATCAGCTCCTGCGAAACATCGACCATACGGCGCGTCAGATAACCGGAATCGGCCGTACGCAGAGCCGTATCGGACAGACCCTTGCGCGCGCCGTGCGCCGACATAAAGTATTCCAGTACGTCCAGCCCCTCACGGAAATTGGACTTGATCGGCAGCTCGATGGTACGTCCCGTCGTATCCGCCATCAGCCCCCGCATACCCGCGAGCTGTTTGATCTGCTGATTGGAACCGCGGGCGCCCGAATCGGCCATCATAAAGATATTGTTGTATTTATCCAGACCTGACAGCAGTACGTCCGTCAGCTCCTTATCCGTTTCGTTCCATGTCTCCACGACGGCGCGGTAGCGTTCCTCTTCCGTGATCAGTCCGCGTCTGAAATTCTGCGAAATCTTATCCACCGTAGCCTGCGCGTCGTCGAGCATTTTCTGTTTCTGCGCGGGCACGGTCATATCGGAAATGGACACGGTCATAGCCGCTCTGGTCGAATATTTATACCCCGTCGCCTTGATATCGTCTAAAACCTCCGCCGTTCTGGAAGCGCCGTGCGTATTGATGACATTCTCTAGGATCTGCTTGAGCCCCTTCTTCCCGACATGGAAATCGACTTCCAGCTTCAGAAGGTTGGCGGGATCGCTCCTGTCCACAAAGCCCAGATCCTGCGGCAGGATCTCATTAAAGATAAAACGTCCCAGCGTGGATTCCACATTGCCGCTTACCGTCTCGCCCTCTGCATTCTTCTTGCTCACCCTGACGGTAATGCGCGAATGCAGCGTAATCACCTTATTCTCATAGGCTAGGATCGCCTCGTTCACGCTCTTAAAGAACTTGCCTTCTCCCTTTGCGCCCGGACGCTCCTGCGTCAGATAGTAGATACCAAGCACCATATCCTGCGAGGGCACGGCCACCGGCCCGCCATCGGAAGGCTTTAAGAGATTGTTCGGAGAGAGCAGCAGGAAACGGCATTCCGCCTGCGCTTCTACGGAAAGCGGCAGATGGACGGCCATCTGGTCGCCGTCAAAGTCCGCGTTAAACGCCGTACATACCAGCGGATGCAGCTTGATCGCCTTGCCCTCTACCAGGATCGGCTCAAACGCCTGAATCCCCAGCCTGTGCAGGGTAGGGGCGCGGTTTAGCATGACCGGGTGCTCCTTGATGACCTCTTCGAGCACATCCCATACCTGCGTATCCAGCCGTTCGACCAGCTTTTTCGCATTCTTGATATTCTGGGAAATCCCTCTCCCCACCAGCTCTTTCATCACAAATGGCTTAAACAGCTCGATCGCCATTTCCTTCGGCAGGCCGCACTGATAGATCTTCAGCTCCGGCCCCACGACGATAACGGAACGCCCGGAATAATCGACGCGTTTCCCCAAAAGATTTTGACGGAAGCGCCCGGATTTTCCCTTGAGCATATCGGAAAGGGACTTTAACGCCCTGTTGCCCGGGCCGGTAACGGGCCTGCCCCGTCTGCCGTTATCGATCAGCGCGTCCACCGCTTCCTGAAGCATCCGCTTTTCATTTCTGACGATGATATCCGGCGCGCCCAGCTCCAGCAGCCTTTTCAAACGATTGTTCCGATTGATGATCCTTCGATAGAGATCGTTGAGATCCGAAGTCGCGAACCGTCCGCCGTCGAGCTGCACCATCGGGCGCAGATCGGGCGGGATCACCGGGATCACATCCATAATCATCCATTCGGGGCGGTTGCCCGACTCGCGGAAAGCCTCTACGACCTCCAGACGCTTAACGATCCTCGCGCGTTTCTGTCCGGTGGAATCCTTCAGCGCCGCCTTTAATTCGCTGGCGTCCTTTTCCAGATCGATCGCCTCCAGCAGCTCCTTGATCGCCTCCGCGCCCATGCCAACGCGGAACTTATTGCCCCATTTCTCCCGCGCTTCCTGATATTCCTTTTCCGTCAGGACCTGCTTTAACTGCAGATCCGTCCCTCCGGCGTCTAATACGATATAAGAAGCAAAATACAGTACCTTTTCCAGCACCCGCGGAGAAAGATCTAGGATCAGCCCCATGCGGCTGGGAATCCCTTTGAAATACCAGATATGGGAGACCGGTGCGGCCAATGCGATATGGCCCATACGTTCCCTGCGGACATTGGATTTTGTGACCTCTACGCCGCAGCGGTCGCAGATCACGCCCTTATAACGGATCTTTTTATATTTCCCGCAATGACATTCCCAGTCCTTGCTCGGCCCAAAGATCCGCTCGCAGTACAGGCCGTCCTTTTCAGGCTTCAGCGTCCTGTAATTGATCGTTTCAGGCTTTAAGACTTCTCCCCGGGACCATTCCAGAATCTTCTCAGGTGATGCCAATCCAATCTTGATCGCATCAAATGTCATCGGCTGATACATTTCACTTGTTATTTCCGGCATTTATGGCACTCCTTCCAGCACAACCCCTTCTATGCGGCGCAAGCGCGCCGCCGTTTTGAAAAAAGAGGGTTCCTTCATTATCAATCAAAGATTATGGTGCGTATACGGGCGGCGCAAACGCGCCGCTTATTCTCGTTCCCTGTCATAGGGCAGGGCGGATGTTATTCGTCCAGAGATTCTTCAAAGATATCGTCAAACTCCTCGTCGTACGCTTCGTCCTCGTCTTCCGCGCTGACCAGTTCTCCGTCTTCGTCAAACTCCTGCTTCTGATATCCCATCCTGCCAAAGGATTCTTCCTCCCGGTTATAGGAGCCGGAATCGCCTTCGATCTCATAGCGGTACTCGGATTCTCCGTAATCGACGTTCTCCATGATCTCCACTTCCGTGTGATCCTCCCGCAGCACCCGCACGTCCAAAGCGAGAGACTGCAGCTCCTTGAGCAGTACCTTAAAGGATTCCGGGATACCCGGAGCCGGTATATTATCGCCTTTGATGATGGCTTCATAGGTCTTGACGCGCCCCACGACATCGTCGGATTTCACCGTCAAGATCTCCTGCAGCGTATAGGCCGCGCCATATGCCTCGAGCGCCCATACCTCCATCTCGCCGAAACGCTGTCCGCCGAACTGCGCCTTGCCGCCCAAAGGCTGCTGCGTTACCAGCGCATACGGCCCCGTCGAACGCGCATGGATCTTATCGTCGACCAGATGGTGGAGCTTTAAGTAATGCATATGCCCGATCGTAACGGGGCTGTCAAAAAATTCGCCCGTACGGCCGTCGCGCAGGCGGACCTTGCCGTCTCTTGAAATCGGCACGCCCTTCCACAGCTTGCGATGTTCCCTGTTCTTCGAGAGATATTCCATCACTTCGGGGAGCAGCTCCGCCTTATGCTTCTTTTCAAATTCTTCCCACTCAAGATTGACATAATCGTTCGCCAGATCCAGAGTGTCCATGATATCCTTTTCGTTCGCGCCGTCAAATACCGGAGTCGCCACATTGAAGCCCAGCGCCTTTGCCGCCAGCGACAGGTGGATCTCCAATACCTGTCCAATATTCATACGGGAAGGCACGCCTAAAGGATTCAGCACAATATCCAGCGGCCGCCCGTTCGGCAGATACGGCATATCCTCCACCGGGAGCACGCGGGAAACCACGCCCTTGTTGCCGTGGCGGCCCGCCATCTTATCCCCGACGGAGATCTTCCTTTTCTGCGCGATATAGATACGGACTGCCTGATTGACGCCCGGCGGCAGCTCGTCGCCGTTTTCCCGGGTAAATACCTTAGCGTCCACGACGATCCCATATTCCCCGTGCGGCACCTTTAAGGAGGTATCCCTTACCTCGCGCGCCTTCTCTCCAAAGATCGCGCGCAGCAGCCGCTCCTCCGCCGTCAGCTCCGTCTCGCCCTTAGGCGTTACCTTGCCGACAAGGATATCGCCGGCGCGGACCTCCGCCCCGATACGGATAATGCCTCTTTCGTCCAGATCCTTGAGTGCTTCATCGCCAACGCCCGGCACATCGCAGGTGATCTCTTCCGCGCCCAGCTTGGTATCGCGCGCCTCCGCTTCATATTCTTCGATGTGCACAGAAGTATATACGTCGTCCCGTACCAGCTTTTCGCTGAGCAGTACGGCGTCTTCATAATTGTAGCCTTCCCATGTCATAAAGCCGATGAGGGGATTCTTGCCCAGCGCCAGCTCGCCGTTTGCGGTGGACGGGCCGTCCGCGAGCACATCTCCGGCCTCTACATGATCGCCTTTGGATACGATAGGCTTCTGGTTATAGCAGTTGGACTGATTGCTGCGTGAGAATTTCGTCAAATGCAGCGATTCCTTCTCTCCGTCGTCATAATCGATACGGATCTCGTCAGCCGCCACATAGGAGATCGTCCCGGCCTTTTTCGCCAGCACGCATACGCCGGAGTCCACGGCCGCCTTTGTTTCCATACCCGTACCCACGACAGGCGCTTCCGTCAGCAGAAGCGGCACCGCCTGACGCTGCATGTTAGATCCCATCAGCGCGCGGTTTGCATCGTCGTTTTCCAGAAACGGGATCAGGGCCGTCGCGACCGAAAACACCATCTTAGGCGATACATCCATGTAATCGAACATGGACTTGGGATATTCCTGCGTCTCCTCGCGGTAACGGCCGGATACGGTATTGCGGACAAAATGCCCTTCTTTATCCAGCACCTCGTTTGCCTGCGCCACGTGGTAATTGTCCTCTTCGTCCGCCGTCATATATACGACCTTATCCGTAACGCGGGGATTCTTCGGATCGGATTTATCGATCTCGCGGTACGGCGCTTCTACAAAGCCGTATTCGTTGATCCGCGCATAGCTTGCCAGCGAGTTGATCAGTCCGATGTTCGGACCTTCCGGCGTCTCGATCGGGCACATTCTTCCATAGTGGGAATAATGCACGTCTCTGACCTCAAATCCGGCGCGGTCCCTAGAAAGGCCGCCGGGGCCCAGAGCCGAAAGACGTCTCTTATGCGTCAGCTCGCCCAGCGGATTGTTCTGATCCATAAACTGCGACAACTGGGAGGAACCAAAAAATTCCTTCACCGCCGCCTGCACCGGCTTGATATTGATCAGGATCTGCGGGGAGATCTCTTCCGCGTCATGGGTCGTCATTCTCTCCCTGACCACCCGTTCCAGTCTGGACAGCCCGATCCGGTACTGATTCTGCAGCAGCTCGCCCACCGCACGGATACGGCGGTTGCCGAGATGATCGATATCGTCGTCATTCCCGAGCCCGTACTCCAGATGGATATTGTAATTGATAGAGGCTAGGATATCCTCTTTGGTAATATGCTTAGGGATCAGCTCGTGAACGTTCCTTCGTATCGCCTCAGCCAGCTCCTGCGGCTGATCGCTGTATTTTTCCAAGATCTGCTCCAATACGGGATAATAGACGAGCTCCGTTATCCCCAGTTCTCTGGGCTTGCAGTCCACAAAATTCGTGATATCCACCATCATATTGGAGAGGACCCTGACGTTCTTTTCCTCCGTCTGGACCATCACCCACGGAACCGCCGCGTTCTGTATCGTATCGGCCAGCTCCGCCGTCACCTTCGTACCTGCCGCGGCCAGCACCTCGCCCGTCTGGGTGTCTACCACGTCCTCCGCTAGGATATGGTGGCGGATACGGTTGCGCAGCATCAGCTTTTTATTGAATTTATATCTGCCCACCTTTGCCAGATCGTATCTTCTGGGGTCGAAAAACATCGCGTTAATCAGGCTCTCCGCGCTCTCGACAGACAGCGGCTCTCCCGGCCTGATCTTTTTATACAGCTCTAACAGACCTTCCTGATAATTCTCAGCAACGTCCTTTGTAAAGCTCGCCTCTATCTTGGGCTCATCGCCGAACAGCTCCCGGATCTCGTCGTTCGTGCCTACACCGAGGGCGCGGATCAAAACCGTGATCGGCACCTTTCTCGTCCTGTCCACACGGACATAAAAAATATCGTTGGAATCCGTCTCGTATTCCAGCCATGCGCCGCGGTTAGGGATGACGGTACAGGAAAACAGCCGCTTGCCGATCTTATCATGGTCGATCGCATAATAGATGCCCGGGGAACGCACCAGCTGGCTTACAATGACGCGCTCCGCGCCGTTGATCACAAAAGTACCTGTCTCAGTCATAAGCGGAAGATCGCCCATGAAAATCTCATGCTCGCTGATCTCTTCCTTTTCCTTATTATACAGACGCACCTTTACCTTTAAGGGCGCGGCATAGGTCGCATCCCTTTCCTTGCATTTCTCGATGGTATTTTTATTGACCGGCATTTCATCTCTGCACAGTTCAAAGTCAACGAATTCAAGGCTCAGATGACCGCTGTAGTCCGCGATCGGAGAGATATCCTCAAATACTTCCTTCAGACCCTCTCTCAGAAACCAGTCATAGGAATCTTTCTGGACTTCTATCAGGTTCGGCATCTGTAAAACCTCTTTTTGTCGCGAATAACTCATACGCACGTTCTTGCCTGCGGCAATAGGACGTATTCTGTCTTTTTCCATTGACATTTCACCCCGTTCTTCTATGATCTTAGCCTATTTCCCAGATTTCCCAATACAAATAAGCACACCATACCATAATAGTGCACTATCCATTCTACTACAAGGGATTTTATACGTCAAGAAATAATTTCCAGATTTTGCGTCGGGATTTTTATCGGCATTGCCTGCGGGATTTTCCGTCAGAATCCTCCAGACAGATAATGCGCCGCGCCCAAAACGCCGAAAGCGCCATGCCGTTCTACAAAAAAGCGGAGGCCGCTCTCCGGCTTCCGCTTTCCGATATTCCCCATATGCCGCCCTTTTCTATTCATGCTCCCGCAGATACTGCCGGATATATTTTTTCGCCAGCGCGAGCCGCTCCATCAGCTCCTCATGGTGGGCCTTTACAAATTCCAGATTATCGTCCCGGCTCTGCTCCTCTAACTCCAGCGCAAGCTCGCTCGTAGCGACCGCGCCGACCAGTCGGGAATTGCTCTTGAGCGCATGTACGAGAACCTCATAGTCCTTCATATTCTCGGCCTCCAGATACTCCCTGAGCATCATCGCGCTGCCTTCCGTCTCGTCCAGATAGATATGCAGCGTTTCTATGTAGAAGTCCTGATCATCCACCGCATATTCCATGCCCTGCTCGACGTTAAATATGTTCGGATCCGGCTCCAGCGTCTCCTCTTCGGGCTCTGCGCTCTCGGCCTGCGCCGCCTGCGCGGATATCTCCTCAGGCGCTTCGTCTGCGGCGCTCTCGCTTTCAGCTCTCTCGGCCTCGCGCTCCTTTGCTCTCCTCTTGGCTTCAGCCGCCGCCTTTTCCGCTTCGGCCTCCCTTTCCGCGGAGGCCGCGGCATCCGCCGCCGCTTTCTCCTCCAGCGTCTCCTTACGCATAAATCCCTTCAGATATTTCTTTAAGCAGGTCTCCAGCTCTTCCAAATGCATCGGCTTGGAGAGATAGTCCATAAATCCCCAGTCGAGATACTGCTTCTTCGCGCCGCTGATCGCATTGGCCGTCAGCGCGATGACCGGCGTATTGAAATTCGGATCTTCCCGCATCCGCCAGAGCGTTTCCACGCCATCCATTTCCGGCATCATATGATCCAACAGGATCAGGTCATAGCGCATTTGGGAGACTTCCTCCAAACACTCCCTCGCGCCGCCGACGCATTTTACATTCATGCGATACGGCGCAAGCAGGCCCTTCGCCACCTTCAGGTTCATGGCATTATCGTCCACGACCAATACATTCGCGCCCGGGAAGATCGTCCCGGAATCAAACAGCTCCTTGCTTTCAAAATTATGCCTTGCCGAGCCCCTGACTTCCCCGTACATCGGCTTCTCATCAATGATCTTCTGCGGGATCGTGATCGTAAAGGTGCTGCCCTTTCCATAGGTGCTTTCCGCCGTGATGACTCCGCCCATGCGGTCAAGCAGGCTCTTGGTAATGCTGAGCCCCAGTCCCGTACCTTCTATCTGTCGGTTATCCTGCATTTCCACACGCTTGAAGCGTTCAAAGATCTGATCCAGATTCTCCTGCCGGATCCCCTGTCCCGTATCGGAGATGGAAATATTCAGGATCGCGATGCCGCCCAGCCTTTTCCAGTCTATCTTTAAGACGATCTTCCCTTTCTTGGTAAATTTCGCCGCGTTCCCGAGGATATTGATCAGGATCTGCTTGATACGGACCTCGTCGCCGTACAGCGTATTCGGGATAGAGGGCTCTATCTCTTCGATATAATCTATGGGTTTGTCGCCAAGCCTGAAATGTATGATCGTCGAAACGTCATAGATCAGGGAAGAAAGCTGGTATTTCGCATGTACGATCTCCAGCTTGCCGGATTCGATCTTAGAAAAATCCAGAATATCATTGATAATGGAAAGCAGGTTGTTGCTGGAATTTAAGATATCTTCGATATCGTTGCGCACCTGCGCGGGCATATCGTTGCGCAGCGCGATCCTAGAGAGGCCGATGATCGCATTGAGCGGCGTGCGGATCTCGTGCGACATATTGGCAAGGAAATCGCTTTTGGCGATACTCGCCTTCTCCGCCTCCACCTTCAGCACTTCCATCCGTATCCTCTGCTCTTCGTTCTTCTGCAGCTCTTTTTCATAGATACGGACCTGAGAATTGATGACGACGCCCATACACACGCTGACGATCAACGCGCTCTGCCAAATGTCCAGATAAACGTGCATTTCCGAGCCCAGCTCCGCCACGTCCAGCACGCCCGCATACGAGCCCCAGATCACAAAGCTATACATCGCCAGCTCCAGTCCTACAACGATCCACAGCCCCTTTCCGTTGAGCAGAAAGAACGTAAGCATCGTAGCCATGACGAACCAGATCGGCATACCGCTGTGGACGCCGCCGCTGAGCAGAAACATCTCGGGAAACGCCACCAGCGCGACAAAAATACAGACATAATAAGAGGCCGATTCCAGCATGTCGTAATAGTTGGCAATATAAAAACAGATACTCATGCAGGCGGCCAGCGCCAAAGCGATCAGCGCGACGATGACGGGCAGGCCCGCGATCACCGAAAAAACGCTGGATATCACGCCCGCCACGATCCCCGCCAACGTGATCCAGTTAAACAAAAACTGCTGCTTTGGAAGATCTACATTAAAATATTTATGAAGATAATCTTTCATCGTATCTATCCCACCCTGATTCCCCGTCGTCTCTTATGACAGCGGTATCTCATCTCGGATTCGCTTTTCTGTTGATAAAGAAATCATCGATATATTTCTTAATATCCATAGGCTTCATAGATTTTAGGAGATAACCTTCCGGCTTTAACGACATGACCTTCATAACGCTCTCTTTATCTCCCTTGCCGGTCAGAAAGATGACCGGGATATCCGCGACCTCGGTCTCCGCGCGTATCATTTCCAGCGTCTGCTTGCCGTCGCAGATCGGCATCTCATAATCGAGCAGGATCAGATCCGGCCTGTTCAGCGTCATATATTTGATCGCAGACAAACCCGAATTGGCGAGCGTAACCTGATAATCCTTCCCCAGCCACCCCTTAATACTGTGCAGCATTACGCCGGAATCGTCTACGACGAGTATCTTTTTCTTTTTGGTGCGGTCGTTCTGCTCCAGATAGTCCTTGACCTCGTCCACCATATCCTTTACATTGATCGGCCGCTCGTACTGGCCTTGGATCAGATGGGGCAGCAGCACCTTCTTGATATCCGCCAGATCATCCGCATTGCCAAATACGAACGCCGGGATATCCTCCTCCGCGATCCGGTCCTTTAAATAGATCAAAAGCTGCTGGTTCCTTGCAATCACTTCATCGACGTAGACCATCACTGCGATCGGCGCGCGTCCCAGCTTATCGATCGCCTCGATATCCGCGGCGATCATAGTCTCTAGGTCCGCTTCCTCCAGCTTTTCCTTTACAGACATCATAAGATAGCCCTGCACCTGTCCCACCAGCAGAATATAATCGCTTTTCATTTCTCGCCTTACTTCCCGCGTTCTCATGTACGTATCATCCTCCACAAGTCTATGCTTACAATGTAACATAAAAAAATCGGAAAAGCAATGTTCTTAACAGAAATACATTGCTTCTCCGCTCTTTTCTGTTTCTGTATCAAGCGCTTATTTCAGCGTTACCTTCGCGCCTTCCGCTTCCAGCTTCGTCTTGATCTCTTCCGCTTCTTCCTTAGAAGCGCCCTCTTTTACCATCTTAGGCGCGGAATCTACCAGATCCTTCGCTTCCTTCAGGCCAAGTCCCGTCGCTTCCCGTACGACCTTGATTACCTTTACCTTGTTAGGGCCGATCTCGGTCAGCTCTACGTCAAACTCCGTCTTCTCTTCCTCAGCCGCCGCTTCCGCGCCGCCTGCAGCCGCTACGACAACGCCCGCCGCCGCAGATACGCCGAACTCTTCCTCGCAAGCCTTTACCAGATCGTTTAATTCCAATACGCTCAGTTCCTTGATTGCATCAATGATTTCCTGTGTGGATAATTTAGCCATTTTAATTCCCTCCATCATATTATACTGTTACCGGTTCTCTGTGCCGCCCGTTACTCCGCGGGCGTTTCTGCCGGCGCTTCCGCCGCCGCTTCAGGCTCCGCCTCTTTTACCGCTTCCGGCTCTGCCGCCGCTTCTTTCGCGCCGCCTTTTTCAGCAAGCTGTTTCATAACGCGCGCAAAATTCGTGATCGGGGACTGGATGCTTCCAAGCAGCTTGGAAAGCAGCTCGTCTCTGGACGGGATATTTGCGATCACCGCCAGCCCCGCCGCGTCGTATACCGTACCTTCCACAACGCCGCCCTTCATTTCCAGCTTAGGCGCTTCTTTCGCAAACTTGCTGATCACTCTGGCAGGCGCTGTCGCGTCTGTCGTAGAAAGCGCCAATGCGCTGGAGCCTTCCAGATAGGGAGCCAGTCCTTCAAAGTCCGTTCCCTTGAACGCGAAGTTCATCATCGTGTTCTTATAAACCTTGTACGTCACGCCGGCTTCCCGAAGCTGCTTGCGGAGCTTCGTATCCTGTTCCACCGTGAGTCCGCGGTAATCGACCAGAATGACAGACTGCGCATCCTGAATGCTCGCGGCGATCTCTTCCACGACAGGCTTTTTCATCTCGATCTTTGCCATTTCCTAACCTCCTTATAGATTCTGTGCCGAAAGGAGTCCGCTTCCTATAAAAAGCCTTTCCGTCCAAGACAGAAAGGCTCAACATACGATCCTGAAAACGCTTTCCTCGGCAGGCGTATCTCCTTACGCCGGTCACACCGGCGCCTGCTGTCTTCGGCATGGTCTCTCAAAAACCGTGCTTATCATAGCAGACTTTTCCTCTCCTGTCAAGAAGTTTTCGCGGACAGATAACCCTCCGCATCCAATACGCCGTTCTCCGAGATACTATTTATATAAGAAATGACCCGTTCCTTTTCCGCGCCCGTAAGCAGTACCGTGCGGCAGTCGGACTGCCGCGCCGGGATAAGCTGCACGGATATGCCCTGCGAAGTAATACGCACGCGCACGAGCGCCGTATCCAGAGAGCGGGAATTAAACCAAAAATTCCCGAGGCTGTAGACCACCGGAACCTCTCCGACATATCCGACAGGCTGTAAACAGTGTGGATGGTCCCCGATGATCAGATCCGCGCCGGCCTCTGCGATCTTTGCGGCCTGATCCCTCTGCGCCCAGTCGATCTGCGCCTGATTCTCAGTCCCCCAGTGGATATAGACGATCACGATATCATTTTCCGCTTTGGCAGCCGCGATCTCCTCTAACAGCAGGCCGGGATCCCAACAGCGGAAGACCCCCGCCAGATCCTCCCTCGCGCCCCGCGTATCGGGATTGTCGCTGCGCTCGATCTGCGTCGCGGAAACGATCGCGATTCTTGTATCGTTGATAAGAAAGCTGGCCGGTTTTTTGGCCTCCTCCAGATCCCTTCCGGCTCCCACATACGGCATGTCCATCGCTTCCAGCGTATCGAGCGTATCGAGGAGCGATATCTCCCCGTAGTCAAACGCATGATTATTGGCCAGCGAAACGATATCTACCCCCATCTCCGTTAGATACGCCGCGCTCTCCGGTCTGGCCCGAAAGGTAAACTGCTTGCCTGTAAGCGGCTCGCCCCGGCTCGTATAAGGAAATTCATTGTTTACCATAAAGATATCCGCGTTTCTCATTTCCGCAAGCAGATCCTCGGAAAATGCCTCCGTGACCGCCCCTCCCCGCTGCTGCAGCCTTGCCATGACCGCATACGAGGGGTCGAACAGGATATCTCCGGCAAAGGCCATCACGATCTCGTCCCCGCTGGCAGCCTCTTTGGCATAGATCTTTTCCGTCCGCATTTTCTCCGGATCCTGAAGCAGGCCGCCGTACTTACTCTCCGGCTCCGCTTCCTCCTGTGCGCTTTCATCCTGTCCCTGCGCGGGCAGGATCTCCGCCCGGATATCCTCGATCAGGCCGTCCTGTGACTTTTGCGTCTCTTCGCTTTGCTCCTGCCGTCCGCTTTCGCCTTCTTCTCCCTGCCGAAGCCCCGTGCGTCCATAGGCCGCCATCGCAAACAGCGCTGCGCTTCCCACCGCCACCACGCCGCAGAGCACCCCCGCAAAAAGAGCCAGCTTATTGATCCGTTTCTTTTTCTTCTTTTTATTCATAGATGCTGTCATAGTCGTAGGCTCCGTAAAAATCAGCGATACGGTTTAGATACGCTTTGTAATTCTCCTTCGTCAGCCGTCCCTTATCCTCCCGCATCCATACAAGCAGGCGGGAATTGATCTCCTCGCTGTAGTGCATTTGATCCTGATAATAGTCCAGATCGCAGGTCAGCTCCGTATTGTCGTCATAACCAAACAGGCGGATATTGCCGCAGCTTAGGATCTCGCTTATCGCCAGCTCTTCCAGCTCCATATACCAGTCCAGCTTTCCCTGCCGCATTACGTTCACGTCCCAATAGCAGATACTATACGGCGAAAGATAATAGTAAAACGTGATCTCCGGGTGCTCCCGCGCCGTATCCGTGACATTCTGGCGGATATTGGCAAGCGTCCGCTCTCTCTCCGCCTCTGTCATCTTCCCCGAATGCGCGCTCTTTTCAGGCCTCGTATAGGTCGAGAGCACCGCCTCTTTGCCAAATGCATATTCGCCCTGCCAGTTCATATATTCGTCAAAGTCCGTCATCACGGCCCCGGAGGCCGTATCGGCCAGTATGTCGTCCGCCAGCATAAACACTTCTTTATTTAAGAAATATTCCGCATCGTTCAACGGATTATCGTCATAGAGATAATACGGGATCCCCTCATAGTTTACATAATCCTTATCCTGTGTAAAATTCCCTTGATCCAGACAGCGGATCACCGTGCGCAGCGAAGGGTTTGCCTCGATCGCCCTTTTTAAGTTATCGTTGACCTCCCGAAACGTCCCACCATGAAAGGGGGCCTTGACCGAGACCCCGCCGAACAGCTCGTCGCACTGCGTCGTCTTAAAATTGGATACCATCGAAGTGCCGATGATCAGCGTATCATACGAAAAATGCCGCACGATCCCGTCATTTTGATAACGGCTGTTATCCAGCGTATAGGCAAGGCCCGTAAGCGGCTTATGGTAATGAAAGAACGGGTCTATCGTTATGATATATGCGGCGAACGCCCCCAGCGCGGCAAACGCCGCCGCCAATGTGCAGATAAACCACAGCTTTGCTTTCATGCTCTTTTCTCCTAAAAATTAAAATACAAAAACGTAGAGATCCCGGAAAGGGAAACAATCGGCCATACCAGCATCCCGACCGTCAAAAGCAGCGTCCTAAGATTGCAGGCAAACGGCCTGTCCTGAAAATTCTCCGTCTTTACGGTCGTCGCGAGCACGAGCCCGAGCGGCAGCCATAGCTGCAGGCCGAAACGTCCAAGCGGCAGCGTCTCCATATGCAGCAGCCCTGCGATATGGGCAAGCTCCGGCAGCACCAGACTGTCTCGTATCTGCGGCGTGATCGAAAACGACTCCAGCTTTGCGACCTTGCGGAACATGATATAAGCCTGCTCCAAAGAATCCGCGCGGAAGATCAAAAAGGCGCAGCTTACAAAGCCAAACGTGAGAAGCCACTGTAAGACGCCCGGCAGCTTCTCCCACGCGCCGCGAAAGCGTCTCGTCAAGACCTCCCCGAGCCCGTGAAGAAGCCCCCATACGGCAAAGGTCCAGTTCGCCCCGTGCCAGAAACCGCTGATCAAAAAGACCAGCAGGATATTCAGATAGGTCCTGCCTTTCCCCTTCCTGCTGCCGCCCAGCGGAAAATAAACATACTGCCGCAGGAAACGGGTCAGCGTCATATGCCAGCGGTCCCAAAATTCTAGGATCGACCGCGCCTTATAGGGCGAACGGAAATTCTGCGGGAGCCGGATATTGAACATAGAAGCGATCCCGATCGCCATATCGCTGTAGCCGCTGAAATCATAGTATAGCTGCAGTGCATAGCACACGATGACGAGCAGCACGTCTGCCGTCGTCAGGATCTCCACCCCGCCAAAGCCCAGCGAGACGAGCTTACCCAGCGTATCCGCCACGATCACCTTTTTAAAGAGCCCTCCGGCAAAGAGATAAAGCCCCCGCGAGAGATTCTCCGCGTCGGGCCGGCGCTTCCCTTCCTCCCTAAGCTGTGGGATCAGCTCGCTGTGCAGCACGATCGGCCCCGCCACGAGCTGAGGGAAGAAAGCGACGAACACCGCGTAATCCAGCAGGGAATCGTCTTTTGTAGAGCCCCTGTAGGAATCCACGACATAGGAGATCTGTTGGAACGTAAAAAAGCTGATCCCCAGAGGCAGGACAATGTGCCGCAGCATAAAATCCGTATGAAAGACGGCGTTGATATTTTCGATCAAAAAATCAAAATATTTAAAATAAAAAAGGAGCGCTATATTGGCCGCAACGCCCGCCGCCATCACAGGCTTTCGGCCGCGTTCCCAGCCCCTTTCCTTCTGACGCAGCAAAAGGCGCGAAATGCCGTAGTTCCCCAGAATGCTGCCGCATATGATAAAGAGATAGGACGGGTTAAAATAGCCGTAGAACCACAGCGACATTCCCAAAAGCCATACTTTGGCAAGCCCCGTTTGGCCGATACGGTGCAGCAGGAAATAGACCGCTATACACAGAGGCAGAAAACAAAATATAAAAATGTAGGAATTAAACAGCATTGGCACACCTCAGATCTTCCTGCGCAGCTTGCGGACATCGGGCGGGCGGCGATCCGCGCCGTTCTCATTTCCCGTCAGTCCGATTATAGCATGTCCCTCCCCTTCCCGCAATGCGCGCGGGGATTTTCGGATCGGGCGAAGCGCGGAATAAAAAATAGGCTTCGCCTATTCAACTCCCCTGCCCCTCACTCTTGAGGGGTGGGGTTTTCTTTTAGTCGCTTTT
>CANQTG010000061.1 GCA_947626715.1 uncultured Lachnospiraceae bacterium
TCTCCGACCATTTCCGGGTCTAACGCCGAGGTCGGCTCGTCAAAGAGGATCACCTCGGGATTCATCGCCAAAGACCGGATGATCGCGATCCGCTGCTTCTGCCCGCCGGAAAGCTGCGCGGGATAGGCGTTCTCCTTTTCCTCCAGCCCGACCCGCTTTAGCAGGTCTCTGGCCTCCCGCTCCGCTTCCTCTTTCGATTTCCCCAGCAGCTTTATCGGGGCCAGCGTCAGATTTTCCAATATCGTCTTATGCGGGAACAGATTAAAATGCTGGAATACCATGCCGATCTTCTGCCTGTACTTATTAATATCCGTCTTTTTATCGGTAATATTCCTTCCTTCAAAAGAAATCGTTCCCGAGGTCGGCATCTCCAGCAGGTTCAGCGAACGCAAAAAGGTGGATTTCCCCGAACCGGACGGGCCCACGATCACGACCACCTCGCCGCTTTTGATCTCCGTGCTGATATGATCCAGCACCAGATTCTCTCCAAATGCCTTGCACAGATTGTCTATCCGAAACAATACCTCTCCTCTAGCGCTCACTTGTACGCAGCCTCCTTTCCAGCTTGCCGACCAGAGCCGAAAGCACGATCACCATGACCAGATAGATCAGCGCTACCGCGATCAGCGGCATGAAAGCCTCGTATGTACGGCTGCGGATAATGTCGCCGCCCTTCGTTAAATCCATCATGCCGATATAGCCGCAGACGGAGGTCTCCTTCAAAAGGACGATAAATTCGTTCGCCAGCGCGGGCAGCACGTTCTTAAACGCCTGCGGCATGATGATATACCACATGGTCTGCGCATAACTAAAGCCGAGGCTCCTGCCCGCTTCCAACTGCCCCGGATCGATCGACATAATGCCCGAACGGACGATCTCCGCCACATAAGCCCCCGAATTGATCCCGAACGCCAGCGTCCCTACGACCAGCTTGCTGATATTATAATTCCCAAATACCACATAACACATGATCATCAGCTGCACCATCATGGGCGTCCCGCGGATCACCGTAAGATAGAGCCTGCATATGGCGTTTAGGATCTTCCCTTTCCCTGTCTTGTCATAGGTGGAACGTATGATTGCGACTAAAAAGCCCAGCACGATACCCAGCAGCACCGCCAAAAAAGTCAGCGCCAGCGTATTCCCCAGACCTCTGACCAGATAAAGGTATCTGTCCTCTTTTATAAAATTGGTGTAAAACCGTAACTTAAAATCTTCCACGCTTCCCCATCCCTTCCGCAGGATCCTGATTCTGAAAAGGGGCCGTTGCAAACCCCATATTCCTTGTATTGCAACAGCCCCTTTGCCTGTACCTTATCCTATTATAATTGACAGATCATTTTCTTACAATAACAACCTGTGTAGAAGTTGCATAAGAATCCGTAAAATCAATACTCGTCAGCCGATCCTCGGTCACGGTCATGCCCGCCGCACCAAAATCGGCCTTACCGGACTGCACCGCATTGATGATCGAGTCAAACTCCATATCGTCGATCTGCAGCTCGTATCCTAATTTATCGCAGATCGCTCTTGCGATCTCCGCGTCGATCCCTACGATCTCGTCCCCGTCATAGAACTCATACGGCTCAAACGCCGCGTTTGTCGCCATGATCAGCTTTCCCTTGGAATGATCCGCGTCCGCGGGGGATTCATACGGGCAGGTGCCTTTGGTATCGTCGCCTATGTAATTTTTCACGATCTGATCCAGCGTGCCGTCCCTCTTTAGCTCCGCCAGCGCCCCGTTCATCGCTTCCGTTAAGTCCTTCCGATCCTTCGATACGCAGATCGCATAATCTTCTATCGCGAAATCCTCATCTAGGATCGTCAGATCGTCGTTTTTCTCTACAAAGGCCGCCGCCGGCTGCGCGTCGATGATCACACAGTCGATCTTGCCCTGCTTGAGCGCCTGCACCGCATCCGCGCCCTTATTATACCGCTCGATCTTAGAGCCCTCCGCTTCATAATCGCTCGCGTAGATATCTCCCGTCGTACCGAGCTGCACGCCGATGGTCTTTCCCGGCAGATCGTCTAAGGAATGTACCTGATTCGGCGCTGCCGCCGCGCCGCCGCAGCCTGTCAGTGCCGCAGCCGTGCATACCGCCATTAATAACGCTGCAAATTTTTTCATACTTCTCTCCTCCGTTTCCATACTGTCCGTTCTATTACAGCAAGCGTCCTTTTGGGTTCGCTTTGCTATAAATTATTATAATAACAGGTTTTTGTCAAATTACAAGCCTGTTTTCGATTTTAACGCTCTCCGTCCCTTCCGGTATCCTACCATTCGAGCAGGCTCGTTCCCCATGTCAGGCCGCCGCCAAAGCCGGAAAGAACGATCTTATCCCCCCTGTGCAGCATTCCCTTGCGGTTCACCTCGTCCAACAGGATCGGCACGCTCGCGGCCGATATGTTCCCGCAGTGGTCCAAACTGACCGGAAACCGCTCCGGCTCCAGCTTCAGGCGCTTTGCCACGGACTGGATGATACGCAGATTTGCCTGATGCAGCAGATAATAGCTGACGTCTTCCGCCTCCGTTCCCGCGTTCTCCAGCACTCTGCGGATAGACTGCGGCACGGTCGTCACCGCGAACTTATAGACCTCCTGTCCATCCATCTGCACATATCCGTAGGTTTTGTCCGTCTGCACCAGAGGATTGTTGTTCGTCCTGCCCCGGCACGCAAGGCAGGCGCCCCTTTCGCCGTCGCTTCCCTGATCGAAAGCGATCAAACCCCGCTCCTGCGCCTGCACGACGGCCGCGCCCGCCCCGTCTCCGAACAGCACGCAGGTGCTCCGATCGCTCCAATCCAGAATGCGGGAAAGCGTCTCGGCCCCGATCACCAGCGCCGTCCGGCACATTCCCGCGCGGATATAGGCGTTTACCATGTGCAGGCCGAACATAAAGCCGGAGCACGCGGCATTGATATCAAAGGCCGTCGCATTTACCGCGCCGAGCCCGGCCTGTACCTCGCAGGCGGCGGAGGGCGTTATATAATCGCCCGTCAGCGTCCCTACGACGATCAGATCCAGCTCCTTTGACGAAACGCCGGCATCCGCCAGCGCCCGCTTCGCTGCTTCAAGAGAAAGGCTGGTCGTCGTTTCCTCCTTCGCCAGACGGCGTTCCCGTATTCCGGTCCTGCTGGAGATCCACTCGTCAGAGGTATCCACAATGGCAGATAAGTCATCGTTCGTTACTACCGTTTCGGGCAAACAGCTCCCCGTACCTATGATTCTACTTGTCATCTCTGTCTCCATCTACTCAGACACTGTCATCTGAATTCGTCTATGATATCCTTTACGTGCTCCAGCTTCTGCGCCCGGTATGCATTGCTGCCGCAGAATAAGAGCGCGTTCTCTACGTTCCCCACGGCGGCGTTCACCAGCGCGTCAGTAATGCAGTAGGGCGTCTCTTCAGGCTTGCAGGTACTGATACAGCGATGGCATTTCCCATGCGGTATCTTCCCTTCCCTCGCCCTTTTCATAAAGGGATTTAAGATCGCCCGCCCCGGCATCCCGACCGGGCTTTTCACAATGACGATATCCTCTTTTTTGGCGTCAAGATAGGTCTGCTTGTAGGCCTCGGAAGCGTCGCACTCATAGGTCGTAACAAAACGCGTCGCTACCTGAACGCCCGCCGCCCCCATCTCCAGATAATGCTCCATGTCCTTTCTTTCATAGACGCCGCCCGCGACCACGACGGGGATCTCTTTCCCGTACTGTCCGCCGTATTCGCTCACGCGGGCAAGGATCCGCTTGATCTCTTCATCATAGGCCGCATCGTCGATCTCCTGCAGCTCTTCCATGCGGAATCCCAGATGTCCGCCCGCGCGCGGCCCTTCTATCACGACCAGATCCGGCAGCCTGTTATATTTTTTGAGCCAATATTTAAAGATGACCTCTGCGGATTTCAGGCTCGATACGATCGGCGCGAGCTTGGTCGGAAACCCTTCCGCGACCTCCGGCAGCTTCATCGGCAGTCCCGCGCCGGAAATGATCAGATCCGCGCCGGCTTCCAGCGCCGCCCGGACATAACGCTCATATTCTCTGGTCGCCACCATGATATTCACGCCTACGATCCCGCCGTCTGCGATCTCTCTGGCTTTTCTGATCTCCTGACCGATGGCGCGCAGATTCGCTTCGATCGGATGCTCGTCAAAATCCGGCTCCCGAAATCCGATCTGCGCGGTGGAGATGATCCCGATCGCTCCCTGCGAGGCCACGGTTCCCGCCAGACGCGACAGGCTGATCCCCACGCCCATACCGCCCTGTATCAGCGGCACCTCCGCTTTCAGATCTCCGATCACCAAAGGTTTATACGTTTTCTCTCCCATCTTCCTACTCCGCTTTCCCCAAAGCAAAGGTAAGCTCCGCCTGCGCGACGATCTTTCCGTCCACGCTCGCCTTTGCGCTTCCGACGCCGATAGGCCCTTTGGATTTTATGATCTCCGTTTCCAGCATGAGCACATCGCCCGGCGTCACCTTTCCCTTAAACTTTGCGGAATTGATCGCGCCGAAATACGCCGTCTTCCCTTTATTCTCCGGCAGGCTCAGTATCGCCACCGCGCCTGTCTGCGCGAGCGCCTCTATGATCAGCACGCCCGGCATGACCGGCTCCCCCGGAAAATGCCCCGCGAAAAACGGTTCGTTATAGGAAACGCACTTTTTCCCGACCGCCCGTCTGCCCGCCTCCAGCTCTTCTATCGTATCGATCAGCAAAAACGGCTGTCTGTGCGGTATGATTTCCATAATTTCTTTCGCTGTTAATCTTGACATGGCTTCTCCTTTTTCGGCTTACGCCTCGTATTTTTTAATCAAGAGAGTGGCGTTGTGTCCGCCAAATCCAAGAGAATTGGAGAGCGCATACCTGATCTCTTCTTTCACAGGCTCCTTGCAGTAATCCAGATCGCACTCCTCGTCCGGCACCTGATAGCCGACCGTCGCGTGCAGATATCCCTCCTGCATTTCCTTTATGCAGGTAATGAACTCGATCGCGCCCGCCGCGCCGAGCAGATGTCCTATCATAGATTTTGTCGAATTGATCTTCAGCTTATAGGCATGATCGCCAAAGAGCAGCTTGATCGCCCGCGTCTCAAACAGGTCGTTATGGTGCGTGCTCGTCCCATGCGCGTTGATATAGAAGAGCTCCTCCTTTGCGATACCGCCGTCCGCGAGCGCATACTCCATCGCTTTGGCCGCGCCGGAGCCGTCCTCCGCGGGAGAGGTGATATGGTAGGCGTCGCTCGTCGCGCCGTAGCCCGCTACCTCCGCATAAATCTTCGCGCCCCGCTGTTTCGCATGTTCCAGCTCTTCCAGCACGACGATCGCGGCTCCTTCCCCCATGACAAAGCCGCTTCTCTCCTTATCGAAGGGGATCGAACACCGATGGGGATCCTCGCAGGTAGAGAGCGCGGTCAGCGCCGTAAAGCCCGCGACGCCAAGCGGCGTGATACCGCTCTCCGTACCGCCCGCTACCATCACGTCGGCGTCTCCGTACTGGATCGAACGGAACGCCTCCCCGATCGAATTGGTTCCCGTCGCGCAGGCCGTCACCACATTGAGGCTCTTTCCCTTCAGCCCGAAATAGATCGACACATTGCCGGCCGCCATATTGGAGATCATCAGCGGCACCAGCAGCGGATTGACTTTGGACGGCCCTCTGTCCAGCAGCTTTTTATGCTCCCGCTCCATCGCCGCCAAAGAGCCGATGCCGGAGCCTACCGATACGCCGACCCGGAAGGGATCCTCTTTCGTCATATCCAATCCCGCGTCCTCGATCGCTTCCTTTGCGGCCGCGACCGCGAACTGGCAGAACGTTTCCATCCGTTTCGCCGCTTTGAAATCAATATAATTTTTAGCCTCGAAGCCCTTTACTTCCGCAGCCAGCTTGCATTTATGCTCCGACGCGTCAAACTTCGTGATCTCTGCAAAACCGATCTTCTGCGCTTTTACGCTTTCCCAAAATTCATCTACGCTCAGACCGATGGGCGTGATCGCGCCCATTCCCGTTACAACTACCCGTCTGCTCATATCATTGTCCCTCGCTTTCCTTACATCGCCATACCGCCGTCTACGCTGATAACCTGTCCCGTGATATACGATGCTTTATCGCTCGCCAAAAACGCCACCGTCTCCGCGATATCCTTAGGCGTTCCGATCCGCTTTAACGGGATCTGCGCCAGCGCCGCTTCCTTCGCTGCGTCTGTCATCGCCTGCGTCATATCGGTATCGATAAAGCCCGGCGCGACCGCGTTCACGGTGATATTCCTGCTTGCCAGCTCCCGCGCCATCGTCTTTGTCAGCCCGATCACGCCCGCTTTCGACGCGGCGTAATTCGCCTGTCCGGCATTGCCGAGCACGCCCGATACGCTCGCCATATTGATGATCCTGCCGCCGCGCTGCTTTAAAAACGCACGGTACATATGCTTGATCGTATTGAAGGTTCCTTTTAGATTGGTCGCGAGCACCGCGTCAAAATCCGCCTCCGTCATCTTCATGACCAGATTGTCCTTCGTAATGCCTGCGTTGTTCACAAGGATATCGATATGCCCGTACTTCCCTAACAGCTCCGTAATCATACTGCCGCAGGCCTCAAAATCCGCTACGGAGCACTGCACCGCCTCCGCGCTGCCGCCGTTTGCCTGTATCTCGGCCGCCACCGCCTCCGCCTTCTCTTTCGAGCCGTTATAATTGACGATGACGCAGGCCCCGTAAGAGGCTAACGTTAAGGCGATCTCCCTGCCTATCCCTCTGCTCGCGCCCGTTACCAGCGCGACCTTTCCTTCCAACATAGATTCTCTTCCTTTCCTCAAAGCTCCGACAGCTTTTCCAGATCTTCCAGCTTTTCTATATTAAGGGTCTTAACGTCCCTGTTGATCTTTCTCATAAAGCCCGACAGCGTTTTCCCCGGCCCGATCTCGATAAAGGTATCCACGCCGTCTGAGAGCATCCGCTCGATAGACTGCTGCCATCTGACGGGGGACGACACCTGCTTGGTCAAAAGCTCCTTCACCTGCGCCTTATCCGTTACGTAATCCGCCGTCACATTCGCGATATAAGGAATCTTGATCTCTTCGATCGCGGCGTCCTCCAACGCCTTTGAGAGCTTTTCCCCCGCTCCGGCCAGCATCGGGGAGTGGAAAGGCCCGCTCACCTTTAACGGCACGCAGCGCTTTGCCCCCGCCGCCGTCAGCTTCTGCGCAGCGGCCGATACCGCCGCCGCTTCCCCGGTGATCACGATCTGACCCGGGCAGTTATAATTTGCAATGGATACGATCCCTTCCGTCTCGCTGCAGATCTTCTCAATGACCGGCGCATCTAAGCCGAGCACCGCCGTCATCGCGCCGCCTGTCGGCACCGCCTCCTGCATGTAGATCCCTCTCTGTCTCACGATCCGAAATACGTCCTCTGCGCTCATAACGCCGCCCGCCGCCAATGCGCCGTATTCCCCAAGACTGAGTCCCGCCGTTACGTCTGCGCGGATCCCTCTTTCCTCCACGGCCTTTAAGATCGCCACTTCCACGGCCAGCATTGCGATCTGTGTATATTCCGTAATGTTGATCCTTTCGTTTTCTTCAAAGCACAGGGCGGCCATATCCAGACCGCTCGCTTTTCCCGCCAGTTCGAACATTTCCCGGCTTGCCGGGATCTTGTCGTAAAAATCCCTGCCCATTCCTACATACTGCGCTCCCTGTCCGGGGAACATAAATGCTGTCTTTCCCATACGCTGCTCCTTCTGCTGTCCATGCGCCAGATGAAATCGTCTGAATGCGAAATTGGAGGTCTGTTATGACCTCCTATGTATTTCACCTATTTTCTGTTTCTACCTTCCAAGCAGGGTTTTTGCCTCTTCCATGATCTCCGTTATCATTTCCCGGCAGCTCTGCTCCTTCTTTACCAGCCCCGCGATCTGTCCCGCCATCAGCGTCCCGTTCACGGTATCGCCTTCTACGACGGCTTTGCGCAGGGCGCCGAGCGTCAGTACTTCCAGCTCCTCGAACGAAGCGCCCGCCTTTTCCAGCTTCACATATTCCCTCGTCATATGGTTGCGGATCTGGCGGACCGGGTGCCCGTGGCTCATACCGGTCACTTCAGAATCGATATCCTTTGCCGCGATCACTTTTTTCTTATAATTGTCATGCACGATGGATTCCGTCGCAACGACAAAACGGGTCCCCATCTGTACCGCTTCCGCTCCCAGCATCATGGCCGCCGCAAAGCCTCTGCCGTCCGCAATGCCGCCCGCGGCGATCACAGGGATCTTGATTGCGTCTACGACCTGAGGCACCAGCGTCATCGTAGTCGCGGAGCCGATATGTCCTCCCGACTCCATGCCCTCCGCTACGACTGCGTCCGCTCCGGCGCGCTCCATCATCTTGGCCATCGCCACGCTGGCGACGACGGGGATCACCCTAACGCCCGCTTCCTTCCACATCGCCATGTACTTGCCCGGATTCCCCGCGCCCGTGGTCACGACCTTAACGCCCTCGTCCACGATGATCTGCGCGATCTCGTCCGCTTCGGGGTTCATCAGCATGATATTTACCCCGAAGGGCTTGTCGGTCGCCGCTTTTACCTGCTGGATCTGCTCCCGGATAAAGCTGGCCGGCGCGCCGCCCGCGCCGATAATGCCAAGTCCTCCGGCCTCAGAAACGGCGGAGGCCAAATGATACTCCGCGACCCACGCCATGCCGCCCTGAATAATGGGGTATTCTATTCCAAGTAATTCCGTTATCTTCGTCTTCATTTATGCTTCAACGCCCTTATTCTTCATGTACTCGATGACAGCCCCGACGGTCGTGATCTGCTCCAGATCCTCGGAAGGGATCTCGATCCCGTACTCTTCCTCAAAAGCCATCACCAGCTCGAACAGATCCAGAGAATCCGCGCCCAGATCATCCTTAAAGGAAGATTCTTCCGTGATCTCCACACCGTCTAAGTTTAATTGTTCCGAAATGATTTCTTTGACTCTTTCTAACATAGTTTTATCTCCTTTTTTTATTATTTTCTATTCAAAATAGTTTGACATTCAAAGTATATGTTGCGCGCCTGCTTTTGTCAACTATTTTTTTCATCGATCAGATATTGATAAATATCCCGCCTTGAGATCCCCCTATCCTTTGCCGCAAGCCGCATCGCTTCCTTATGCGGAAAGCCCTGCTCTTCATAGAAGCGCAAATGCTCCCCGATCGAGAGGCTTTCCCAGCCGGCCGCGATCTCCTTCTTTTTCTCCGCAAGGCTCCTGCCCTCTAACACAAGCACATATTCTCCCCGCGGCTCCTGCTCTTCATACAGCGAAACGGCCTCCTTTAAGGTCGTGGGCAGGACGGTCTCAAACCTTTTGGTCAGCTCCCGGCACAGGGTAACGCGGCGGTCCCCCAGCGTCTCGTACAGCTGCGTCAGCGTCCGCAGCAATCGGTGGGGCGCTTCGTAGAGGACGATCGTTCGGGATTCCTCCCGCAGCTCCTCCAAAACCTCCTTTTTTTCTTTTTTATCCGAAGGAAGGAAGCCCTCGAAGCAAAAACGCCTTGTCGGCAGGCCGGAGAGCGTCAGCGCCGTGATACAGGCCGACGCGCCGGGCAGGGACGTGACCGGGATCCCTTCCTCTAAGCACCGCTTGACCAGTATCTCTCCGGGATCCGAGATGGCCGGCGTCCCGGCGTCCGTGATCAGGGCGACCGTTTCCCCTTCCCGCATCCGCGCGATCAGATAATCGGCCTTTTCCACTTTATTATATTCATGATAGCTGGTCGTCGGGGTCGAGATCCCAAAATGGCGGAGCAGCTTGAGACTGTCCCTCGTATCCTCCGCAGCGATCAGATCCGCCGTTTTGAGCGCCTCGACGACCCGCGGCGTCATATCCTGAAGATTCCCGATCGGCGTCGCGCACAACATCAGTTTCCCACACATATTCAGTACCCGTATATCTCATAAATTTCAGGCGTATAAACGCCCGGCTCCCGATATACGATCAGCGGCGGCTCCACGCTCATACGGGAGTTCCCGCCCCGGCTCGCTTCCAGCAGGGCCATATTCGGCTCCTTATCCACATACGGGTATACCAGACGCAGCCGCTTGGGCTCCAGCTTATATTTTAATAACGTCCCGATCAGCTCCGCCAGACGGAACGGCCTGTGCACCAGAAAAAATTTTCCTCCCGGGCGCAGCAGCCTTGCCGTCTCGCGCGCCACATCTTCAAAGCTGCAGAGGATCTCATGTCTTGCGATCGCCTTTGGGCCGTTTGGGCTCTGCAGCCCGTGCCGGCTTATCATATAGGGCGGATTGCAGGTCACAGCATCAAAAACGCCCGCGCCGAATATCCGGGAGGCCTCCTTGATATCGCCCCTGCGGATCTCAACGCGCCTTTCCAGACCGTTTAAGCGGACGCTCCTTTGCGCCATATCTACGCTCTCCTCCTGTATCTCCAGTCCGGTCAGACGGGCCGCCTCTGTCCTTGCCGCGAGCAGGATCGGTATGATACCGGTCCCCGTCCCCAGATCGAGCGCCGTCTCGCCTGGCTTTATTCTGGAAAATCCCGCAAGGAGCACGCTGTCCATTCCAAAACAGAATTTTTCAGGATTCTGTATGATCCGCATATGGTTCCGCTGCAGATCGTCCAGCCGTTCCCCTTCCTTTAGGTCAATTATCATCTAACTTCGACGCCCTTTCCTGCTTTTCCAGCTTTTCCAGCGCCTTCAATTCTTCGTTTACCTCAGCCTCGGCCCTGCCTTTGTCGCGATCCTTCTTCCCGTGCCGCTTCCTAAAGCGGAGCTGGTCCGCGCGGTACTCATGGATCTCCTTCTCGTCGTCGATCGTCACGACCACCTTGACCAGCTGGCGCAGCACGTTTACGCTGGCGACTTCGCCCTTCAGGCCGTCGTCCGTCGTCACATAATCCCCCACGTTCGGCAGCTTCCGATTCAGCTCCTCATAGGTCTCCTCTTCATGCTTTAAGCAGCACATCAGCCTGCCGCAGACTCCCGATATCTTCGTCGGGTTGAGCGAGAGATTCTGCTCCTTTGCCATTTTAATGGACACCGGTACAAATTCCGACAGATGCGCGTGACAGCACAGCACCCTGCCGCAGATCCCCATGCCGCCGATGATCTTGGTCTCGTCCCGCACGCCGATCTGACGCAGCTCGATCCTCGTCTTAAAGACCGCCGCCAAGTCCTTTACCAGTTCGCGGAAATCGATACGTCCATCCGCCGTAAAATAAAACAGCACTTTATTGTTGTCGAACGTATACTCCGCGTCGATCAGCTTCATTTCCAGCTTGTGTTTTTTGATCTTTTCCAAACAGATCCGAAACGCTTCTTTTTCCTTTTTCTTATTCTCCCGCTCCTGCTCGTCGTCCCGCTCCGTCGCGATACGGAGCACCTGCTTGAGCGGCTGGACCACCTTGTTATCCTCCACCTCCCGGATATCGCCGACTACCGTCCCGTATTCGATCCCCCGGGCGGTCTCCACGATCACGTGGCTGCCTTTCCGGATCGGATATTTCCCCGGGTCGAAATAATATATCTTTCCCGCCGTGCGGAATCTTACTCCTATTACTCTTGTCATAAATCTATCTACCTCAATTCTCCTGAATGGTCATCAAAAGCAGCTCCATTGTCAGGTCAAAATTTACATTGGCGTCCAGACGTCTCTTGGCCTTCTCCAGCGCCTTTAGGATATTTTCTATCCCTTCATAATCACTTTTCCCCGCAGCCTTTTTAATATACTGTATTTCCCCTTTAAAAATCAAGTGATTTGCATCGTTCGTCGCCTTGAACAGCAGTACGTCCCGGTACCAGATGGACATGATATCCAGATAATCGTTGATCTCAAGCTTATATTCGTTGATCTTTTTGATGGCGGCCACGATCTCGTGCAGCTCCATTTCCCCGATATATTTCATCAGGGTAACGGCATCCTCACGGATATTTTCAAACTCTTCGCTCCCGGCCAGCAGCCTTGCCTTTCCGATATTCCCGCGCGCGAAGGCGACGCAGAGATCCGCTTTATAATCCGGTATCTCCATCGTCTCCATCAGATATTTCTTTACCAGCCTGTCCTCGACCGGCTTCATGCGCAGCACGACGCAGCGGCTTACGACCGTAGGCAGCAGCGCCTCCACATTTGTCGTCAGGATCATGATGATCCCGTACTGGGGCGGCTCCTCCAATGTCTTTAACAGGGCGTTCTGCGCCTGCGTCGTCATCTTTTCCCCTTCGTTCATGATATAGATCTTCCACGGCCCGCTGTAGGGCTTGATCCCGATATCGCGGTTGATCTGGCTGCGGATATCCTCCACCCCGATCGAATTCGGCTTTTCATGCGTCACCCTGATAATATCCGGGTGATTGCGGGACAGGGCCCGTCGGCAGGAATGGCACGTCCCGCAGGGCTCCGCGCCTTTTTTTTCACACTGCAGCGCCATCGCAAAGATATTTGCGATAAATTCCTTCCCGGCGCAGCGTTCCCCGCTTATGAGATAGGCATGAGAGACCTTTCCCGTCAAGATGGAATTCTGCAAATGCTCCTTTAACTGATCCTGTCCGATGATATCTTTAAAATCCGCCACTTTCGTATCCTTCCCGATCCGCCTATGTGAAAATATCCAACAGCAGACCTCTGATCTCTCCTATTTTCCCCAGAATCGCAATGTGATCCTTTTCGTCCTTTACCAGTTCCTTTGCCAGCTCGTCCAGCGTCTCGTCTACCAGACGGATAATGCCGTATACCCGGTGCCGCCCCCGCCTGTCCAAAAAGTTCTCTCTCGAAAAGGAGTGGGAACGGCTGACGATCTCGTTGAAAAATTCCCGGATCATGCCGCGGTAGCGCTTCATATCCCGTATATCCATGCGTTTGGCGATCTTATTGCCCTGCATGGTGATCTCCTGCATCATCACATTGAGACGTTCCTGTAAGCCAGCCTCTTCAATATGGCTTGCCAGCGTAAACTTAAACGCGCCGTCGTCTTCCTGTATCTGCTGCCCCTGCTCCACCGCAGCGGGCTGATTTGCCGGATTGACCCTGATCTCCATACCGTTACCTCCGACTTTTTATATACGCCTCGATCTCCAAAAGGCAGCGCTCCAGATCGTCGTTGTAAAACCGCTTTACGATCCCCGCCTCTGTCAGCTTTTCTTCCGCAAAATCCTCTTCGTCCGCCAGATAGCGTCGGCAGAGCTCCCGATAGCAGGGTGTCTTTTGCAGCTTTTCCCGATCCAGCGCCCTCTGCAGGCGCACGCCGTCGTCTAGGGCGATCAGAAGGGGCACGAGCCTGTCCCCGCCGAAATACCCGCGTATCTTGCCGTAGGATTCGAGCGTTCCGATCATCAGATAATCCTGCCGCTCCAGATCGAGCCGTTCGTCTTTTACCGTAAAATACTTCCAGAGCCCATGAACGGTATGATAGGAACGCAGCTCTATGATACGGCCCTGCGCTTCCAGCTCCCGCAGCCTTGCCTCGTCTACAAAAAAATATTCGACCCCGTCCCGCTCCCCTTCCCGGATCGGCCGGGTCGTATACATGGTCACGGTCTTTAGTTCATTTTCTTTATTTTCTAGGAGCCTTTTATAGATCGTATCCTTTCCGGTAGAGCTCTTTCCCATGATGTAAAAAATCTTGCTCATTCTCTTCCCCTACGCTTTTTTTATAACGACCGCTATTCTATTATGAACCCTTAATCCATTGAGCGCAAGTCCCTGCCGCCTGCATAGGAGCAATCCTTCCACGATTTCTTTGGTAAAATATTCCCCCGGCGCGATCACGGGTATGCCGGGCGGGTAGACATAGACAAATTCTCCCGCGATCTCCCCCTCGCAGTCCTCTAACGGCTTTTCCTGCGTTTCCTTTTCCAGCGCCTCGGACAAGGAAAAGGCGGTCTTGGGCTGAGTTTCCATCAAAAAGGGGCGGCGCGGCTCTGCCTTTTTAATCTCCCGATCCGTCTCTAGCAAAGCGTCTGCCAGACGCGCAAACCCTTCCTTCCGATCCATAATCGTCATGATCGCTAGGACATATTCCCATCCCGACATCTCCATCTGGATCTGGTATCGCTTTATAAGCCGCAGATAGAGCTCTCTCCCGGTCATATCCGTCCCCCGCGCCGAAACGAGTATTTTCCCTTCGTCGAAGCCGAATATCTGTTCCCGCAGCGCCGCAGACTCTCGTCCCGTAAGGGCCTTTAAGGCGCGCAGACCGCTTATCCGCTCGTCGAAGGCTCTGCGCCGCTCAAAAAAGCGGCCGCACAATTCCTTTCCTTCCCGCTCCAATATCGAAATGCACTGCCCTATGCCTGCCATCAGGATATAGGACGGGCTGCTCGTCTGATAGATCCGCAGAAAGCGCCTAAGCCGCTCTCTGTCGATCAGTTCTCCCTGAACATGCAGAAGCGCCGTCTGCGTCAGCGCCGGAAGCGTCTTGTGGATACTGTGTATGACAAGATCCGCGCCGCATGAGACCGCGCTACGCGGGAAGCGCTCGTCTAGGAAAAAGTGCGCCCCGTGCGCCGCATCCACAATCACCGGAATTTTTCTGCGGTGCGCTTCCTTCACGATCGTTTCCACATCTGACACTACCCCGTCATAGGTCGGGGACGTGACGAGCACCCCGTTTATCCCGGGATCTTCCTCCAGCCTTCGGCGGATCGCCTCGGGCGGGATACTCCCGCATATTCCGTATTCTTCCACATAGGGCGGATTTACATAGACCGTCTTACAGGCGTTTAGATACGCCGCGTGATAAACGCTCAAATGGCAGTTTCTTGCCATGAGCAGCGTCCCGCCCCTATGGAGCGCGGCGCAGACCGCGGCCAGAATCCCGCAGGTGCTCCCGTTGACCAGCAGATATGTCTCCGCCCCAAACAACCCCTGCGCCCGCTCCATCATGCCGCGCAGGATCCCCTCCGGGCGGTGCAGATCGTCAAACCCCTCGATCTCTGTGACATCGATCCCGTAAAACGCTTCCATCGGATATCCCGCCATGTTCCGCTTATGTCCCGGCATATGGCAGGGATACCGGCCCGATTTTTGATTTTCCCGCAGCTTCTGATACAGATCCAATCTATCCTACCCGGCTCTTTCCTCGGCGTCTTAGAGTTTCCAGCATGGAACAATATTTATCGGCCATCGACACGATCCACGCCTCTCTGCACACCGGCGGCGCTATCGTAAGCGGCCACATGTGTTTTTTTATGATATCCTTTTCTTTTTCCGAGAGCGGAAATTCCTTCTCCGCATTGCGCAGCGCGATCCCCGGATGAAAAAAGCCGTGCAGCCTGAAAATATTGGCATGTTCCTTATTATGCCAGTCGTACAGGAAAAAATCATGCAGCAGCGCGCCGCGCACCAGCACGCGCCGGTCGCACGGGATATGCAGCGTTTCGGCTATGAGCAGACTGCACTCCGCCACGCTTACCATATGCGACCGTACCGACATTCTCCCATGCTGGATATCCTTTCTTGTCTGCTTATGATGTTCGTTGAGCAGGATATCCGATCCGTACGCCTTCACCTCGTCCTCGATTTTTTTCATCCGCTCTCTACGATCCATTTCCTGCCATTCCTTCCGGCTGCGCATTCCCGACCTGCGCCGCGCGCTCTGCTTCCTGTCCGGCTTCCGCTCCGTTCTGCGGCGCGCTTCCTGCTTCCGACCCACTTTCCGCTCCGCCCTGCGGCGCGCTTCCTGTCTCCTGTCCGGCTTCCGCTCCGCCCTGCGGCGTGCTTCCTGTCTCCTGTCCGGCTTCCGCTCCGCCCTGCGGCGCGCTCTCTATCTCCTGC
>CANQTG010000062.1 GCA_947626715.1 uncultured Lachnospiraceae bacterium
AGGCAGAAATAATTCTCTGCCTCCAATAAAAAAAATTTACACAAAAATGTGTCTACTTACTTGACTATGGTTCACTTATCTGCGATTTTTTGTGATTCCTTATGCACCCTGTCAGCGCCCCAGCCGCCCCTGTATTCCGGGAGGCGTTTTTTTACCTCGTCATTGTCGATGACCCGGCTGTGAAATTCGCTTGAAATAGTATTAACGATTGCGGAAGATTTGCCCGAAGCGGGCAGACCAATAACAATATCAAGAAGTGAATTTTTTCTTACGTTTTTATTATATACCACCCTCCCGCTTTCGTCAATCCCTGCCGCCCCAAGTTCCAGCATCTCCGCAAAGACGGCGTTCTGCAGCCCTTCCCTGCCGCTCATTAAGATCGTCGCTTCTCCCTCTCCAGCCTCCCGGTATGCGGCCTGCATTTCCGGCTCCTTCGTGCTGTCCATATCCGGCTCCATGTCCATGCCTTCCAAAAGCCCCTCTTTTCCAGTTCTTCCAGTGTTGCCATTTTACTGATCCCCTCGTATTCTGACGCCAGATCGTAATCTGTCTCATCAAGCTTTTATACTTTTTATATTATTTATTTTTTATTTCAACAAAATAAGCGGCCCTTCTCACCAAAAGGCCGCTTACCTGTTGCATTCCCTTTATTAAATTTTCAAGCTCATCGTCTGTCAGCCCGCTTATATTTCCCCGGCCCGCTCCCGCCGCTTCCTGTGACAGCCCTGATCAATTCCTTTTCCTCATCTGTAAACCACAGCAACATGATGATCCGCTCCTTATTCCTTTCTGCCGTATTCGGGAGGATCCGGCATGGGAAACGGCTCCTCGTTATAAACGTACTCCGGCAACAGGATCTCTTCAAATGATTTTTTCAGGTTGTTGAGATATCCGGCGCGCTCCAATATATGATCCGGATCCGGCCCCGGGTCTTTTTCCAGCGCCGCTTTCATCATATCGCTTATTTTCTGTGTCACCGTCTTATCTACCATCATTTTGCGCTCTTCTATTCCGCCCCGCACCAGCAGCACGCTCCACGTCCCCTCATGAAATTCCGCCATATATTTGAGGTGCATATTTCCATACCTTTTAACGGCATATTTTTCATAAGCCGGGCACGCTTCCCCGCCAAGCTCGTTTACGTCTCCCGCATAATCGCCGGATTCATTCAGGATACAGCCTCCTGTCGTAACATTCTCGTACTCGCACCAGTGGCACTTTTCCCTAACCATCTCTTTCATCCTTATCCTCCTTACAATACAGCGCGGCTGCATTGCAGACCGCTTCCCCGCCATGCTGCGGGGACTTTTCTAACATCTGCCGGTATTTCCTGTCCGTATTCTTCCCGACGCTGTCGGGACTTTTTATATCAGATGGGAAATGACTCCCGCTTCTATAGGGGTGAGTAACAAGTTTGTATCGGTGGCGAGATTTCATCTCCTATCTGATATACGCTCTGCGAGGGATGCGCAGAGATTCAGATGAGAAGATGTCTGCTAAAGCAGACCCGAATCTCGCGCCACGGCTCGCAAGCGAGTCTTGAAATTTTGCAGGATTTTCTGTCTCTTTTTGGCGGTACGCCAGCATAATATGATCCTCTTCATATTTCTTAAATCCCAGCAGATCCTGCGTTTCACGCTTTCTTTGATATGCGTAAAAATCATATGTCATTTTCATCCCTCATTTAGCATGTCCAAAAACACCGGCTCCGGATCTGGGAGCTCCCCAAGCCGTTTTTCGATCGCGCCGATCACTTCCTCATATTCGGTATAGCCTGTATATTCTTCCGGCAGGGAATGTATCCTTGTTTTAAAAAGCTCCCTGTCATGCTGGATATAGAACTGCCACCCGTTTATAATGCTTCCGGCCAGCAGGCTGAGGAGAGACCACTCCCTCTCCCATATCCCATTTTCTATCCTGACGTACCGTTCCATGATCGAATATAATTTCTCATCTATATACATGGAATACGCCATTTTCCTTACAGGCCCCCGATTTTTTATCCGCTGCATACGGAAAGCGTCAAAATCGGCCCGGAGCCTCTCCAGCCGTTTTCTTTCCTTCCCTTTTTTACAGACCCGGCAAGCAAGCTCGTAATAGTAAACCATTCCCCGCCTTATAAACAGCATGATAAAATCCTGTTTTGCAATCCCCTTGACCAGCAGATGCCGGTTATAAAACTGGATCAGGTCATCTATGCAGTCCCGAAATTCCGGCTCCATTCTGATCGTCGTTACCTTATTTGCCATTTTCGTCTCCTTCATTTTGCCGTTTCTTTAAGAATAGCAATTTTACAGTTCGATTTCAATCCCTTTGCCGCATAGCCATTTTGGGGAACATCTGCGCGCAGCTCTTAACCAGCTCGCCTTTCGGATCGGTGATCACGTAGCTGCAGCCGCACTGCATTAAGTTCGGCTTGACAAAGTAACGCGTCTTGCCAGAGCCGGCTCCGCGCCCTTCCTGAACGCAGCCTGAAGGGCGGCGTCGTAACGCTCCTTCTGCCTTTCGTTCATCAGGCCGCTTAAAAACGGCGTTTCCACCCCGTCCGTCTGGAACATCTCTTCCACGCGCTCATTGTGCGCCTCCGCGTTGCTCCGTTCCGTCTGCGTCATGTCGGGCGTGATCGTGGCAAGGCTTTTCTCTTTCTTTTCTTTTTATACGTTCCTTATAAGCATTCAAAGCGAACGCCACTCCCAGCGAGTCACTTTCCGCATAGTGCAGGAGTGCGGGATACCCACTCTGCAGAGCGGCCGGCACCTTCTGTTTTTTCAACTCTTGGTTCAGGATTTCCTGATCCAGCGGTTCAGGCATTTCCCTAGAAGTCGCCTTCTCCCCTGCCGTCAATCTTTTCAGCTCCCGCGGATTGACAAAGCCGACCGGGCTTAACGCCTCCCTTACCCTTTTTACCGCCAGCTCCCCTGTCGGGAGCAGGATGAGCCTGCTCAGCCTGAGCATTTCCTTGAACACGTCCAGCCCAGCCTTTAACAGCTCCAGCATCTCTTTTGTAATGTCCAAATCCATCATTTCGCATTCCCTCCTAATTTATTTTATTTTTATGTTTATGTTTTATAACTTATTATATACTGGCACATTTTATTTTTCAATGATTTATTTATGAATACGCGCAGAAGGGCGCAAAAAAAGAAGCACTGCAGGTTTCCCTGTCATGCTTCTTTCTCTCTCCTGTCTCTTTCCGCTGCGCGCGTTATTTTCTTTAGTACACAAAATTGTTTTCGTTTCGGGCGATTATTTCGTCAAACTCTTCCTCTGTCAAAGTCCTGCCCGTGGCCATAATTTTTTTCGTCTCCTCATGTGCTTCTATTGAGGCTTCCAGCCATTCCCTTCCCGTGCGCAGATCAGACCATTCCTGTTCATCTTCAATCCAAAGGGAATACATTTTATCCAGTTCAAATACGCCATAACAAGTTATCGCATATTCTCTTTCACGTCCCTGCGGTATCATCGCCGGATGCCGCTTCCAATATCCGTGTTTCGCAAAATACCGGTCATCGCGCAGCGTGTGATATTCCGGGCCCATCGGCACCCAGACAAGCGCCCCGTTTCCGTCTTTGACCTGCACCATGTCCTTTTTTTCTTTTACTTTCTTCTTGAACAGCTTCATTGCGGCAGCCTCCCTCCGTATCCGTAAGCGCCCGATCCTCTAGGCAGATATCCTTCCGCTTTATTATAAGGGAAAACGCATAAGATAGCAATAGGCAGCTTCGCCTTCCCCGTAATAAGAAGTTCGCCGCGAACTTCCTGAAACGTATCCTCGCTTTTCTGTCAATTCCAGTTGATAGCGTCATGCGGGATCGTGGGGGAAGTGTCCGCTTTCGCTTCTTCGATTGCTTCGATCTCATCTGGGAGAGGTTTCTCTTCCGGTATGAATTTGACCAGAATCTTATATATCGTTTCTATATCTTCATCAGAAACAAGCTCTATCAAACCTTTTAATACTTCCTTACTCATGTTATTGTCTCCTATAATCTCTTATATACCTGACCTCTCGGCTTTATATCGTTTATCGTTATCATATTTTTGTCTAATGTAAATAATACCCTTAAATCTCCAACCCTAAGCCTGTATTCATTTTCATAGCCCTGCAGTTTTGAGACGTCTCCCAATGGAAGTTTACTTATACTTTCTTTCAGCCTCTGTTTTGTTTGTCTGTCACAGGAATTTATATACCGTACGGCTTTTTTCTTATATTCTATGTCCATGTCCATCTCCTTAGATGAGGTACATTATAGCAGAGATCCTCTAGGCAGATATCTTTCCGCTCTATTATAAGGGAAAACGCATAAGATAGCAATAGGCAGCTTCGCCTTCCCCGTAATAAGAGGTTCGCCGCGAACTTCCTGAAAGATGTTGCCATATAGGAAGGAAATCCTATACGGCGGTTTTCCTATTCTCCTCTTCCCCGGACATCCTTTTCCTGCTCCAAAGCCGACATTTCTTCATACAGCTTCCCGCGCTCCTCCTTAACGTCGGCCGCCCCATTCCCGCTCTTTTCCAGCTCCCTGCGCGCATATTGGTATTCCTGTACGGCGCTGCTGTTCTTATGATAAAAATCCGTTTTTTCTTTCCCTTCCGGCATGGCCTCTCACGTTTGCATGGTACGCAATCTAGTTGATATTGTTCCCGATCCATTTTAAATCGTTCACCGTTTCCGACAGGTTTTCAAAATCCTGTACGATGATCAGGCTATACCTTAACGCTTGCAGGATATAGCCGTTCCTCGTCATTTTTATCCTCCTGATGTTCTGCAGTAGCGATTCATATTCGATCTCCGTCATCCTGACGGTGACTTCCTTTCTCCGCTCTCTTCTTTTTTCGTATTCCGCACTCGATTTTCTCATTCGTTTTTTCATTTTTTAACAGAATTTCCGATATGAAAATGCGGCGCAAATCAGTTTGGACACAAAAAAGACGCATGGTTTACAATTACTGTTCCATGCGCCTTTACGCTGTTACTTTAATATCTAATTTTTTACCGATTAAACTAACTGCATTGATTGATTTTTTAATTCCTTGCTTTCTTAGCAGATACTTCATAATTCATATTTCAGTCCTTGCCCATTTCTGCAGGACTTTTTCCAGCTTTTTAAAGTCGCAACACCGTTTTTTCAAAAACCCGCTGGCCTTTTCGGACTGCACAAGCAGATACAGCTTATTTGCCTTTTTGATAATAGCATCCTGATTCCGTTGACACCAGCCAAGCTGCTTTGCCGCCATGATTTTATAACTTTTTGTCTGAGCATCATCTTTAAGGCTGACTTTCAGATTAAGCGGCGAAATGCAGCTTTCGTCCACTGGGATCATGTTATTGAAATTCAAAACTCCGATCAGCCTTTCCCCGTCCATGATCTTTGTAAAATCCACATCATTCTTCATGGAACTGTGCTTCGGTTTCGGCGAGCTTAGCAGGATGCTATTTCCGCATCCAGCCCGCAGGTAAAATTTAAGACTGCGCTGACGCGCAGCCTTAAATTGATCGTTTCCACTCACGGTAGGACTCACCGCTTTTATCGTTTCCACTCTCAGTAGGACTCACTGCTTTTATCGTTTCCACTCTCAGTAGGACTCACTGCTTTTTACGGGAACCGTAGTTCCCATACGACAAGCATCGCTTATCTCTAACTATTTTATACCGAAAATCTAAAAACCTGTCAAGAAAGTTTGAACGGTTTGAACAGGAAAATTATTTTATTATATTTTGCCGCTTTTCCTCTATGTATATCTATATCGCCTATATCACCAGATCGAAAAGGCTGATCTGGTTGGATTCGGGCAGGTCGCCCAGAAGGTGCAGCTCGCAGAGCTGATCCACTAAAGTCTTGGAGACTTTGGTACGCTCCCTGAAATCGTCTTTGGAAAGAAACGGCCCGTTCGCCGCCGCCTCCACGATCGCATCCGCCGCCTTTTCCCCCATGCCGTCGATACTGTTTAAGGAGGGCATGATCTTCCCGTCTATGATCTGGAAAGACCGCGCCTTCGCCCGAAAGATATCGATCGGCATGAACATAAAGCCGCGGACATGCATTTCCTGTACGATCTTCATATCCCGGTACGCATCCTGCTCCTTCTTGGTCAGGCTGTCGCCCCTGCGCCTGTAATCCTCCATCACGCGCGCAAGCTGCTCCGGCCCCTGACACATCAGCTCATAGGAAAAGGCCGAGGCGCGGATACTGAAATACGCCGTATAATAGGCGATCGGATAATTAATCTTGCAGTATGCGATCCGCCACGCCATCATCACATAGGCCGCCGCGTGGGCCTTCGGGAACATGTATTTGATCTTTTTGCACGACCAGATATACCAGTCGGGCACACCCGCCTCCCGCATGGCGTTTTCCATCTCTGGCGAAAGCCCCTTCCCCTTTCTGACCGATTCCATAATTTTAAAGGAAAGGCTGCTTTCCACTCCCATGCCGATTAGATAGACCATGATATCGTCGCGCGTGCAGATCGCGGTCGAGATCGTCGCCGTCCCTTCCTCGATCAGCTTCTGCGCATTGCCCAGCCACACGTCCGTGCCGTGCGCCAGTCCCGCGATACGCACCAGATCGGAAAAGGACTGCGGCTTCGTATCCAAAAGCATTTGGATCGCAAACTCCGTGCCAAACTCTGGGATCCCCAGAGAGCCAAGCTTGCAGCCGCCGATCTGCTCCGGCGTGATCCCCAGCGCCTCCGTGCTCTGGAACAGGGACATGACCTGCGGGTCGTCCAGCGGGATCGTGAGCGGGTCGATCCCGGTAAGATCCTGAAGCATACGGATCATCGTCGGATCATCGTGTCCGAGGATATCCAGCTTGAGCAGATTGTGGTCGATCGAATGGTAATCAAAATGCGTCGTGACGATATCCGTGGACATATCGTTCGCCGGATGCTGCACCGGCGTAAACGAATTGATGTCCTCTCCCAGCGGCAGCACGATGATACCACCCGGGTGCTGTCCGGTGCTGCGCCGTATCCCCGTACAGCCCTCGACGATACGGTTGATCTCGCAGTTTCGCTTCCTGTCCCCGCGCGCCTCAAAAAAGTTTTTCACATAGCCGTACGCCGTCTTGTCCGCCAGCGTGCCGATCGTGCCCGCCCGGTAGGTCTGCCCCGCTCCAAAGATCACCTCCGTATATTTATGCGCCTTGCTCTGATACTCGCCGGAGAAATTCAGGTCGATATCCGGCTCCTTATCCCCCTTAAAGCCAAGAAAGGTTTCAAACGGGATATCAAACCCGTCCTTTTTCAGCGGCCTGCCGCAGACGGGGCAGAGCTTATCCGGCATATCGCAGCCCGCCTTTCCGGCATATTTTTTCACTTCGTCCGAGGAAAAATCACTGTAGTGGCATTCCGGGCAGTAATAGTGCGGGCTCAAGGGATTGACCTCTGTGATCCCCGCCATCGTCGCTACGAACGAGGAGCCCACGCTCCCCCGCGACCCGACCAGATAGCCGTCCTCCATAGATTTCCAGACCAGCTTCTGCGCGATGATATACATAACGGCAAAGCCGTTGGTGATGATGGAATGCAGCTCCTTATCCAGCCTCTCCTGTACGATCTGCGGCAGGGGATCCCCGTACATCTCATGCGCCCTGTGATAGCAGATATCCGTGAGCGTCTTATCACTGTCGGGTATGACGGGCGGACATTTATCCGGGCGCACCGGGGAGATCGTCTCGATCCGATCCGCGATCCGTATCGTATTGTCGATCACGACCTCCTGCGCCTTATCGCTTCCCAGATACGAAAATTCCTCCAGCATTTCCTCCGTCGTCCGAAAGAAGAGCGGGGACTGCTCTCCATTGTCCTTATAGCCCTTGCCCGCCATGATGATACGGCGGTAGATCGCGTCGGCCGGATCCAGAAAATGGACGTCGCAGGTCGCTACGACCGGTTTCTGGAACTGCTCGCCCAGCGAAACGATCCTGCGGTTAAGGTTTTTGATGTCCTCCATGCTGTGCACGTTCTTGACCTTGTCCGAATCGATCATAAAGGCATTGTTCCCTAACGGCTGGATCTCCAGATAATCATAGAAATTCACGATACGGGCGATTTCCGCATCCGATTTTTCCTCAAGCAGCGCGCGGTAAAGCTCTCCCGCCTCGCACGCGCTGCCAAGCAGCAGCCCTTCCCTGTGCTTTAAGACAAGGCTCTTAGGAATGCGCGGGCGTTTGCGGAAATAGGTCAGATGGGACTCCGATACCATCGTATAGAGATTGACCCTGCCGACGTCGTTGCAAGCCAGCATGATCGCATGGTAATACGGCATCCGCATGATCGAATCGGGACTGCTCGCGCTGAGCGCGTTTATCTCGCCCAGCTTGGAGATCCCCTCTTTTTTCAGCATGGGCAGCATTTTCAGAAAGATCTCCGCGGTCGCCTCCGCGTCGTCCACCGCCCGATGATGGTTCTCTAACGACACCCCCATCGTCTTGGCGACGGCGTCCAGCGTATGCTTCGCCTGATGAGGGAACAAAACGCGGGAGAGCCCCACCGTATCCACATAGGTAAAATCGCACGGACAGCCCTGCGCTTTCGCGTTCTCCGCCACAAAGCCCATATCAAAATCCGCATTGTGCGCGACCAGCACGCAGTCCTTACAAAACGCGAGAAATTCCGGCAGCGCCGTTTCGATCCCGGGCGCGTCTATCACGTCCTCGTCCCGTATCCCCGTCAGCTTTTCGATCCGAAACGGGATCGGGATCCTCGGATTGACAAAGCTTGCGTAGCGCTCCCTGATCTCTCCGCCGCAGACCCTGACCGCGCCGATCTCCAGTATCCTATCGCCGACCGGGGAAAATCCCGTCGTCTCAAGATCGAATACCACATATTCCGTATCCAGCTCCTGATCCCGGCCATTCGTTACGATCTCCTTTAAGTCGTCTACCAGATACGCCTCCATTCCATAGATCACCTTAAAGAAATCCTGCTTATCGGGATTTTCCTCCCCGGCCTCCTGACGCCTTGCTTTCTCCGCCTTCCAGAGATCCTCCCATACGTGATTGGCGTCGGGGAAGGACTGCACCACGCCATGATCCGTGATCGCGATCGCCGGATGCCCCCATTCATAGGCGCGTTTTACAATGTCGCGCACGTCGGATACGCCGTCCATATCGCTCATTTTGGTATGGCAATGGAGCTCCACCCGTTTCCGGGGAGCCTTGTCGCTCCGCGCGTTCGTAAAATCCCCGATCCTCTTGATCCCATAGATCGAGCCTACCGTCAGCTCGCTGTCGAATTTATCGATCGTCGTAACGCCCTTTAGCTTGACAAAAGCGCCTTTTTTGATATCCTGCGTCAGTTCCGCGACCTGATCGTTTGACACAAAGAGCTTGATCGTGACCGTATCCGTAAAATCTGTCAAGTCGAAACTCACGATCGTGCGCTCGCCCCGGATCTCCCGCTTTTCCACATTCAGGATCCTGCCCCGGATCACGACCTCGCCGATCTCGCCTACGATCTCTTCTAAGCGGATCGCTTCCCCTTCAAAGCCGCGCCCATAGATCACATCGGCGTCGCCGCTGCTGCGCAGCGGCCGGTTCTGGTTCTGATAGGAAGCCCTCCCCTGATAAGAGCCCTTTCCCTTTGCCTGCGCAGCGCCGGAAGCGCTGTGCCGCAGGGGAGCCCTCCCGGCCCCCGCAGATACGGCTCCTTCTCCCGCCGCGTTCTTTTTCTCCTTGTCCGATACGCTCTTCGTATCGGTCCGCTTTTCGCCTTCTCCCGCACCGCCGTCCGCCTGCCGCGCTATTCTGGCCGCGATCTCAGCCGCCTGACCTTCTATCTGCCCGTCCGTCTGCGCAGAAAGCGCCGTCCCTTCCGGCTCCAAATACCGCATTACGACCGCCGCGGAAAGGCCGAAGCGTTCCGTCAGGATCTTTTCCAGAATACGGAGCAGCTCTTCTCCCTTTTCTCTGGCCAGTACCCCCTCCTGAACGGCCACTGTCATATGCCCGTCCTGCGGGAAAGCAAGCTCCGCAGACTTAAAGAGCGTATATTCCACATGACTGTATTCTTTTAACTCCAGCAGTATGCTCTCCCGATAGACCTCCATCACCGTCTTTATGTCATACTGGGCGGACAGACGGTATCTTTCATATATCTTGACCGTTATCCTGCCTGCCGGAAAGAGCCTTCCGATCCCGTCTTCCAGCCGGAAGATCACACTCTTGGGGATCAGATGCGTGCTGTTTATATAGATCCGCAGAAAATCCCTGCGCTTTGTCGTTGTAATGCGCTCCACTATGACCCCCGACATAAGGGCGGCCGTCTCCGTATCCGGCTCCAAAGTAGGGAACGCCTCTAAAAACTGTTTTTCCATATCCTATCCCTGCCAGTTCAGCAGCTCCTCCCGCAAAGTCTGCAAAAGCTCATCCTCCGGCACCTTCCTGACGATCTCGCCCTTTTTGATCAACAGTCCCTCGCCGATCCCGCCTGCGATCCCGATATCCGCCTCTTTGGCCTCGCCCGGCCCGTTGACCGCGCAACCCATGACTGCGACCTTCAGATTGAGCGGGATATCCTGCACCATCTGCTCCACTTGATTAGCTAAGGAGATCAGATCGATCTTTGTCCTGCCGCAGGTCGGGCAGGAGACGACCTCGATCCCGCCCTTTCTCAGTCCCAGACTGCGCAGGATCAGCTTCGCGCTCCGAATCTCCTCCGTCGGGTCGCCCGTCAGGGAGACGCGTATCGTATCGCCGATCCCTTCATATAGGATAATGCCGATCCCGACCGCGGACTTGATATTGCCGCTTAGCAGCGTACCGGATTCGGTGATCCCCACATGCAGCGGATGCTCCGTCTGAGCCGCCAGCAGCTCATGCGCCCTGATACACGTCAGGACATCGGAGGATTTTATGCTGACCACCAGATTGTCATAGCCCATATCCTCGATCATATGCACCTTGTCCAGCGCGCTCTCCACAATGCCCTCTGCCGTTACGCCGTGATATTTCTCCAACAGCCCCTTTTCCAAAGAACCGCTGTTGACCCCGACGCGGATCGGTATCCCCCGCTCCGAAGCCGCCCTGACGACGTCTGCCACCTTTTCCCGGCCGCCGATATTGCCCGGATTGATACGGATCTTATCCGCGCCGTTCTCGATCGCGGCCAGCGCCATCTTATGATCGAAATGGATATCCGCCACCAGCGGGATATGGATCCGTTCCTTGATCCTGCGCAGCGCCTCTGCCGCCTCGATCGTAGGCACCGTACAGCGCACGATCTCGCAGCCCGCCGCCTCTAACGCAAGGATCTGCGCCGTCGTGCCCTCGATATCCTCCGTCGCCGTATTGGTCATGGACTGGATCAGCACTGGATTCCCGCCGCCAATGACCCGGTCCCCGATCCGTACCGTCTTTGTATGTTCCCGATACATCCGTATTCCTCCCGTCCGCTTTTGCCCGTCCCGCTTCCGCCCGTCTTTTTTTTCTCGTTCTTTTATTATATATCGGATCCCGCTTCTTGAAAACCAGATTTTCCAGAGAATTTCCATCCGCCCGTCAGGCTCCTACCCTGCGCAGATCACAAAGCGCCGCTCCCTCACCGCCCCGCTTTCCCTCTCCTTCTGGCGTATCGTCACCTCGTATTCCCTGCCCGGCGCAAAATAATGCAGCGGCAGCTCAAAGACCGGATTTTCCTTTGTATAGTAGACCGCGTCAAAATCCACCAGCAGCTTTTCCCCGCCGCTTCTGCGGATACTGACCGGCAGCAGGCTCTCGGTTTCCGCCTTTCTCTCTCCTAAAAATGCTCCCGCCGCTTCCGTTCGCATTGTCAGAGGATCTCCCTCTCCTTCTCCCTGTGCCGCGCATGTCGCGCACAGCCCGCCATACAGCAGTCCCGCGGCCAGCAGCAGAGCCGCCCGCAGGGTTTTCCCCTCGGTCAAAAGGACGCTGCGCAGGCTGCGAAACAATTCCTTCCCGCCCTCGTTTTCCTTCCAACGCCTGCCTTCCTCCCTGCTTTCTTTTTCCCTCCCGCTTCCTGTTTTCGCCCTGCCCCTTATCAGGATTCCGCCCCGCTTCCCTTTCGTCTGCGTGAGCGCTTCCAAAAGCTCCCGCTTTACTTCCTCTGCGGAAGCGTACCGCCGCTCCGGTATCGTCTGGGTGCACCGCAGTATGATAGCCTCCAAGCGCGGCAGATGGGACGGCTCCTGCTCGCGCAGCGGATAAATGCCCCTGCTCTCCCCGGGCTGCGTACCCGTTACCATGTAAAATAACACCGCTCCCAAAGAATAGATATCCGCCGCCTCCGAAAGCCTTCCTTCCTCCGCCAGCTCCGGCGCGCCGTACCCCGGCGTACAAGCGCAGGCTCCGCCGAGACTCTCTCCTAAAAAGGCGGCGGTCCCAAAATCCAACAGGGAAAGCTCTCCCTGCCTGCAGATCAGATTCAGGGGCTTGATATCCCCGTGCAGAAGCGGCGGCGTTAAGCGGTGCAGGTAAGCGATCAATTCCGATAACTGAAGCGCGTACTGGATCGCCTCCGCCTCCGGCAGAGGCCCCTCGATCCTGACCTTTTCCTCCAGCGTATCCCCTTCCCGATATTCCAAGATCAGGCAGAGCGCCTCCTTTTCATATAGTACATCCGCTAAGACCGGGATCCCCGCGTGATGGATACGCCCGAGCGCCGCGATCTCCCGTTTTGCCATTTCCAGCTGTCCCGGCGCGTCAAATGCGATACGCTTCATCACGCGGCGCTGCTCCAGACGCTTATCCCATACCAGATAAGCCTCCCCGCTCCCGCCGGACGCCAGCTTTTTTATGATACGATATCTTTCCTCCGCCATGTTCCCTCCTGTTTTGCTTTCCTTTGCCTTAAACTTTCCCTGACTTATGGTTGCCGGGGTTGGGGTTTTTGGTTTCTGTTTCCCGCTTTCTGCGTTCTTGATTCCTGCTTTTGGTTTTTCGTTCTCAGCTTCTTTATCTTTCGTTTCTCGTTTTTCATTTTTTCACGTTCTGTTCCTTCGGCTTCCGTTTTAGCCGCCGCCCTGCGGTCGCTCTCCAACATGGGCAAGATGGGATCGGCCGATTTTTTCTTGCCGCTCTATTAATACCATATGTTTTTTATATCAGGCAGAATACGATTCATCTGTCGTCCCGTTTCCATACAGAAAACAATAACCTATGTTTTCTTATTTCCCCTCTATTTCTTTCCATCTTTCAAAACGCCTGTATTTTTTTATTTCGATAACATGCATTATTCTATAATGACGCAGACCGCCGCCATATTGTCCCGGCTTCCCAGATACGCCGCCTGTTCTCCGAGCAGTTCCAATCTACGGTCAAGCCCCACGTCCCTTCTTCCCATACTTCCGTGTTCCCTGCCGTCTCTGCGACCCTTGTCGTTTTCTCTTCCTCTGCCGTTTCCTCTTCCTCTGCGTTCTCCGCTCCGGCTCAGCGCCGCGCCTATCGTCTGCGCAAAGTGTTCCTCTATCCCCTGCGGGCACAGGCCGTCCGTGCAGAGCAGAAAGGCCGTCCGCCTTCTGACTCTCCCGCACTCCAAGACCGCTCTGTCGAGCCCGTCCATACCGAAGCACTTTAACAAATACCCCTCTGCATTGGTATCGTCGCGGGTCAGACATTTCAATTCATATTTTCGTTTGATCGTTGGGATCGTTTTCTCGCGAATGCGATAGATTCGGCTGTCGCCGATGTGAATAAAATAATACCTGTTACGGATCAGGAGCAGCCCGCTGCAGGTAGTCCCTGTCCGTATCTCTCTCTGCTGTTGCAGCTTTCTTAAATTCTCCTGTATCCTGTCAAGCTGCCGTCTTAAGGCAAGCAGTATCCCTTCCTCGCCGCTGCCCTGCCAGATCAGTTGTTTCCCCTCGTGATAGAACCAGTCGGTCATCGCCGCAGCGACATAGCCGCTCGCTTCCTCCGAGCAGTCAAGACTCCCTATGCCGTCGCAGACGAGGGCAAGCAGGCATTCTCCCCTGCGCAGCATGACATGCTGGAGGGAAAGGGAATCCTGATTCCGGCCGCGCCTTGCGCCAGCCGACCAGTATACGCCCGTGCGTATCCGCATCTTTTTCTCCTTACCTGTAAAATAGCGGCGATGAGAATCCTCCCCCCCAGCGCAGGATCCGCATACCGCCTTGTGAAAGATGTCCTGAGATCCGACGGCGTATCACGTCCGCCTTTATTGTACCATCAACCGGGCCGCGGCGCAAGATGGGAAGAAAAAAAGTCAGATTTTGTCCTTTCCTCTATTATAAAAGATGTTGACAACGATATCGATTTTTACTACTCTAAAAGTATCAAAATTTTTAATATTCAGGGGGCATTGGTATGAAAACTTCCAGCAAAGACCGTTCCTTAACATGGCTCAGCAATCAATATAAGCGCGGGAATATCTCGTTTTCCCACAAGCTCCAGCGGCCGATCGGCCAGTGGAGCCCCAGAATGAAATCCTTATTGATCCACAGCCTATTGGCAGGCTTCCCTGTCAATCCTATCTATGTTGTTGAGGAAAATAACGTTATCTACACATTGGACGGTTCCCAGAGAACCTCTACGTGTATCGCTTATATCAACAATGAATTTGCGTTGAGCAAAAACACGCCTAATATCACGTTATCATTAAAGGCTGACGGCGAATCTACGTTAAAAGAATTTGTGATCGCCGGTAAGAAATTCAAGAAGCTGGATACGGAGGTACAGGAAGCGTTAATGTCCTCTGGATTAGAGTTCTGCACCTTATCGAATTACACGGACGATGAGGTAAGAGAAATGTTCCGCAGGCAAAATTCCGGCAAGCCGTTAAACGGCAAGCTACTCCGTATCGTGCATGAATCCGACGCATTCAGCGACGCCGTATACGCGCTCGCTTCTCACCCGTTTATGAATAAGATCGTAACAAGAATGCAGCGCAAGAACGGTACGGACAGGGATCTTATCATTCAGACGCTTATGCTGATCGAATCCACGCAGGAGCAGGAATTTCTTTCCTTTAGAAGCAGGGATATCGACTTATTTGTCGCCGACCGCTCAGACAAAATAGCCGAGGATACCTTTCACAGCCTGAAAGACGCAATGGACGCATTGGACAGTGCGTTCGAGTCGGTCAAGATCCCTGTCACTTCTATCCCGATGATCCTGTATTGCGCTTACCGTGTCAAAAAAGAGGAAAAGCCATTTGCAGAGCTGGTCGATATCGTCAACAAATTCTTGGCTGATTATGATACGAATGAAGAATATAAGCAGTTTGTCTCTTCCGGCACCAGCGGAGCGGAGAATGTAAAGGGCAGGTTTGATTACTGGAAAGGGCTTATACAGGCGGTATAAAATTGACCGTTTTTCATAACGCAAAAATTTTGTTCATAAAAAATTTACAAGAGGAAAATGAGGAGCTGGCGTAAGTCAGCTTCTTTTCGTACATAAGGGGAACATTATATATAAAAAATATATGATAAATCACAATTAATATATAAACAGTTCGTAAATTATCATAAAAAATGCAGATATTAATAACAAACTTTTTACACGCAGAGGTAATGTTTGTAAAATAACATATATCAGATACTACTTTTTTAACATATACAAGGCGTAAGGATATTGAAAATATAAATGTTAAGTTATTCAATAAAATTAAGAGACTGATTGGTTTGAGGATTAGAAATTTGTAATCAGCAGTCTCTTTATCTTATAATTGGATCTCTTTAAAAATCACTATTACAAATATTACAG
>CANQTG010000063.1 GCA_947626715.1 uncultured Lachnospiraceae bacterium
TCTTGTGCCCGCTTTTATGCGGGCATTTTTATTATAGATTCCTCCGGCAGGAGGAATTTCCTATTATATAAAAAAAGAGCCGGCAGAAAACCTGCCGTCCCCCTTTTATCCGCGCCCCGCGATCCGCCCGTCATACCGATCCCTTCCCCTTAAATCTTTCAACCTCCGGATCCTCCATCTCATAGATCCGCTTCCACTCCTTCGTTTCCGGATTCTTTTTGGTCTCGCTCCGGTTTTGCTCTAAAAACTTTGTGAGCGGATAACAGTCGATCCAGATCTCGCCATCGCCCTCTTTCTGCGATTCATCAAAGATAAGCTGTAAGCCAAAATGCAGATGTACGGTCTTGATATTGTTCACATTTTCCTTGTCGCTGTAGCCCGTATGCCCCATATAGCCGATCACGTCTCCGGCCGTTACGACGCTCCCCTCCTCCAGCGCCTTCTGATAGGGGAAATTCTGCCGCAGGTGCGCATAATAATAATACCGTTTTTTATCAAAGCTGCGAATGCCGATACGCCAGCCCCCGTACCGGTTCCAGCCCAGCGCCTCGACATACCCCGATTCCACCGCTATGATCGGCGTGCCGATCTGCCCCATCATATCGTGCCCCAGATGCGCCCTTTTATAGCCGAAGCTCCTTGAGGCTCCGAAGTCGTCATAATCGTTATAGGCAAAGCCCTTCGCGATCGGCGAGAACGCTTTCAGGCCGTACTTAGTTACCCATCTCACATTGCCGTCCTCACCCTTTTCCTGTATCCGGTACTCGCCCACACAGCCGCCCAGTATGGCCGAATAGACTTCCAGATAATAGGGATAATAGGCAAGCTCCGCCGTCAGCCCCTCCATCGTCGCCTTGCGCGCGAGCAGCTTTTCCGCGGTCCTGCGCAATTCTTCTTCCGTTCCTTCGGGAAATTCTCCCCCGTGTCTGGCCGCCAGATATGCCAGCAGTTTTATCCATTCCAAATGCACGTCCGAGCGCCAAGTCTCAACGTCCAGCCGATACGCCGCCGTCAGCAGCGCTTCCGGGACATGAAATTCCGCCCATTTGACAGCTTCCTTTTTCTCCGTTTCTTCGCCCTCTTTTCCTTTCCCTGTCTCTTTTCCTTCCTCTTTTTCCGCCCCTTCTCCTTCTTTTGAGGCGCGTCCGGCCTCTTCGTCCATTTCCCGCACGCTCCGAAACGCGTTCGAAAGGACAGGCAGGGCCCCGTTTTTTTCCGCGCATAAAAAAAGGCTCAGAACAAGCAGGAAAGCGCATTCTATCCCGACCGCCCATTTTATATATTTTAAATATCTCCGCATATTGTCCCGTGCGCCGCGCAGACTGACGCGGCTTCCATTTTCAGTCTTAACCAAAATATATGTACCGGGAAAACAGGAAAGAACGCCTTTTGATTGACAGAAAGCCTTCTTTCCGAATACAATGGAGCCAGACTATTTAAGACAGACGGAGGTTTTTATGACAGATACATTTCCTATATCCAAAGAAACATTTAACACCGTCTCAGAGGCGGTCAAAAAGATCGTACTGGAAACCGGAGCGTTCCTTGCGCAGTCTTCCGTATCCGCCGTCTCGCAGAAAGAGGGACATGCGAATTTCGTAACGGATATGGATATCCTGATCCAGAATCGGCTCGTAGAGGCCCTTGCCCCGCTCCTTCCAGACGCTTCCTTTCTGTTGGAGGAGGGCGGGAAAGAGCCCGTCCCTTCCGATCTTCTCTGGGTCATCGACCCGATCGACGGCACGCAGAATTTTATCTGCGGATGCAGGCAGTCCGCGATCGCGGCGGCTCTCGTCTATCGGAAAACGGCGCTTTTGGGCATTGTATACAATCCCTTTTTGGAAGAACTGTTTTTTGCCGTAAAGGGGAAGGGCGCTTTTTTAAACGACACGCCTATCCATGTTTCGCAGCGCCCTTTTACAAACGCCATTCTCTGCGCCGGCACCTCGCCCTACTATGAAGAGCTGCACGCAAAGACCTTAAAGACGCTCGGCGCTCTGTTTCCGGTCTGCGGCGACTTCCGCCGCTTCGGCTCCGCCGCGCTTGAGATCTGTTACACGGCCTGCGGCCGCTGCGACGGTTACTTTGAATACCGGCTCTCCCCGTGGGACTACGCCGCCGCCTCCGTCATCTTAACGGAAGCCGGAGGCGAGATCGCCGCGATCGAATATGACGGCTGGGACTGTACGCGGCGATCGGGAATCGCCGCCGGAAATCCAGACATACTGAAAGAGCTCCTGCCCTATCTGCGCGGATAAAGCGCCGACCGGCATAAAAAAGGCTGCCGCAGGCCCCGCATTCATACGCAGGGGGCTCTGACGGCAGCTTTCTTATTTTTAGAGATAAGCTTCGGATCGCTGTATGCTTCCCTATAACAAATACCGGCACACTCTTTCTATCATTCCTCCGGCTCGATCAGCCCATAGGTATTGCCTTTTCTCTTATATACGACATTGACCTGATCCGTTTCCGCATTGCAGAATACATAGAAATTATGTCCAAGCAGCTCCATCTGGATACAGGCATCCTCGGGATACATGGGTTTGATATCGAATTTTTTTGTACGGATGATCTTGATCTCCTCTTCATCCATATAATCCTTTTCGATATACTCCTGTTTGAAAAAGCTGGACGCCTGCTTCTGATCCACCAGCTTTTTCTTATATTTTTTAAGCTGCCTCTCGATCACTTCCTCGACCAGATCAATGGAGACATACATATCGCTGCTGACCTGCTCTGAACGGATGATATTTCCCTTGACCGGGATCGTCACTTCGATCTTCTGTCTGTCCTTTTCTACGCTCAGCGTCACCTGTATCTCCGTCTCGGGAGTAAAGTACCGCTCCAGTTTCCCTATTTTATCCTCTACGGCCGTTTTCAGGCTTTCCGTCACTTCAATATTTTTTCCGCTGATGATAATTTTCATATGGTCATCCCCTTTCCATGTTCGCCGGACTGCGCCGCTTAGCCCGCCCGGCTCTCTTCGCCGCGACGCTTGCAGATCCTTCCGAATCTCCCGCCCGCCGTGCCTTTGCCTATCGCCGCACACTCCGGCCGTTCTATCCGCAGCCGGCCGCTCTGCCCGTATGCGCCTGTCCGGCTCGGCTGTTAGATGTATTTTACCAAATTGGGGAGGGTATTGCAATAGTTCGGCAAAATTGTCTGTCTATTTACAGCTTTGTTTTTTCATTTTCACGTTCCGACAATTTTCTACATCACGGGGTCTTTTGGGCGAAATACACAAAACGCATGTTTCGCGCTTTTCTGATAAAAAATTTCTTATTTTTTATGTCACCCATGTGGATAATGTGCATAATTCGGTGTATAACTGGATTTTCTACTCTTTTTTATCCTTTTTCTGTGGACAATCCTAATGCGTCCTCTTTTCTTTCGCGATCATTTTGTAAAAAATTTGTCATAATTTTATGCATTTTGTATAAAACCGGATCTTCCAGAAAACAGAGATAATTTACACTGAAATCTGAAAATTCTAAAAATAGAGGGACGGGCCTTCATTTATTGCGCAGGAAAAAAGCAGGAAACCGTTACGATTTCCTGCTTCCATACTCTGCCTGTTCAAACCAAAGTCAAGCTGACCCTTTTATCAGAAGATCCTTCTTACCGCGAGGACGTTGCGGTAATTTGCATTTGACACGATGATCCCCGTCCTGCTCGTGCTCGCATGTACGATCTGGCCGTTGCCCGCATAGATCCCGACATGCCCCGAATAGCATACGATATCGCCCGGCTGCGCGTTGGCAAGGCCGCCCACGTCGTAGCCCTGACTTCTATCCGCAGAAGACGAGTGCGGAAGCGAAACGCCGAAGTTCTTATATACGCTCATGACAAAGCCTGAGCAGTCCGTCCCGTTCGTCAGGCTGGAGCCGCCGTATACATAAGGATTGCCGACAAACTGCATTGCATAGTCCACGACCGCGCCGCCCAATCCGCTGCCGCCGCTCGACGGTGCGGGAGCGGGAGCCTGCGACTGCTGCACGCCCGCGTCGGCGCTTGCTTTGTTCTGGTCTTCCGCTCTTTCTTTGGCTACCTTTTTCTCCGCCTTTTTCGCGGCTTCCTTTGCCGCTTTTTTCGCCTGCTCCTCTTTTTCGAGTCTCTCGGCTTCCTCAGCTCTGGATTCCGCCTTTACAAAATCGGTGCGCAGGGAAACATAATCGGAGGATACATAGCCGTATCCTTCCTCGATATCCACCTTGACCCAACCGTCCAGTTCCTCTACCACGGACAGCTCCTCGTCGATCGGCACAAGGCCCAGCACCGGCGAATCGGTGCTTTCCGCCTCCCTGACCTTCAGCGTCGTCGTCGTAACGGTCGCGACCCTTGTCCCGACTTCCTTTGCGAGCTTGACCGCTTCTTCTCCCGTTACGCAGTACTCCGCCTTTACATATCCCGTCACACTGCCGGATTCGATCTGATACCAGCCATTCTTTTCCTGAATAAAGTTCCCTACCGATTTATCATACAGCTTTCCTAAGATCTCGCCCTCTTCGCTCGGCATACTTCTGATATTTACATAATCGTTGACCTTTGCGATCACGAGCTTGGAAAATTCTTTTTCTTCTTCCGTCAGCTTATTGGCTTCCTGCTCCTTCTTGGAGGACGCCGTTTCCTTCGCCTCTGCAGCCTTTTTCGTCTTATCCGAGGTCTTCCCCGACGTATTGCTCCTAGAACGTGAGAGAACATCGCGTTTGATCTGTTCGTCGCTCACCTTTCCCGTCATGACGCTGGCTCTTACTTCTTCCATCGCGCTGCCTTCTTCCATCGTAAGCGCCAGTCCCGCGGCGGGAAGGAGGGAGGATACGCCGGCCGCCTCTGTTTCTATCCCAGCGCCCCCTAAGGAAAGCGCTCCAACGAATCCGGCTAATAGATATGCTGCTGCTTTTGTTCTCTTATGTTTCATATGATCCTCCAAACACGATCATTTCGGTTTGTTGCTGTTTCTAATATATTAAATTTGTTACAGAATTATTAATTTCTTTACTTAATATATCACCTCCTCTTTTATTTGTCAACACCCCATCCTTTGATATTTCTTCCAAAATTCTCCGCGGCCGCCGTAAAAACGCCGCCTGCAGAGATTCGGACAAAAAATGTCTGCAAAAGCAGAAAGCCGAATCTCGCGCCAAAACCCGCAAATGAGTCTTAACTAAGAGCCCGCCCCGCAAAAAACGCGGCATGGTTCCCGCCCTGCCGCGCTTTTGTTTCAAATTATTACGATTTAAAGTCTTTTTGCTTTTTTAGGAAATATTCCTGAATCGCCGCGATCGCGTTTGCGCCGTCGGCCGCCGCCGTTACGACCTGCCGCAGGGGCTTTGTCCGAATGTCCCCGGCCGCATAGATCCCCTCTATACTGGTGCGGCAGTCCTCTCCCGCCTCTATATAGCCGTTTTCATCGGTTTGAACCAGATCCGCAAATCCCGCGGACTGCGGCTTTATCCCGACGGCGATAAAAACGCCGTCCACGCTTAGCGCGCCCTTCTCGCCCGTCTTTTGATTCGCCGTATGGATCCTCTCGACGATCTCCCCGCCGTCTATCTTTTCTAAAACCGTATCCCAGACCGTTTCGATATTGGGAACGGAACGTATCCTTTCCTGCAGGATACCCGCCGCCCGAAGCCGGTCCCTTCGGTGTATCAGATAAACCTTTTTGCAGCCCTTCGCCAGAAACAGGGCGTCCTCCGCCGCCGCGTCCCCGCCTCCTATGACCGCCACGGTTTTGCCGCGAAAAAACGCGCCGTCGCAGACAGCGCAGTAGGAAACGCCCTTCCCCAGATACCGATCCTCTCCCTCTGCGCCCAGCTTGGAATGCTCCGCCCCGGCCGCAATGACGACCGCCTTCGCCGGATAGACCTTATCCTTTGTTACCGCTTCCCGAAGCTCCCCGTTTAACCGGATCTGCGATACCTCTCCTTCCGCAAATTCCGCCCGCATGGCCTCGGCATGTTCCCTGAGCTTCACCGCCAGCTCATAGCCGCCGATCCCCATCAGCCCCGGATAATTGTCCACCTCATAGGTATTGACGATCTGCCCGCCGCTCATAGGAGCCTTTTCGATCACGAGCGCGGAAAATCCCGCCCGCTTCGCATAGATCGCAGCGCTCAGCCCGGCGGGGCCTGAACCGATAATGACCACATCGTTCATATCATTCCTCCCAAAACATCCCTGAAAACTATTCCTATCCGCAGACCCGTCTGACCTCCTTCGGGCCGTCCGGCGAATCAATGAATCGGTAAATCCCCGGTCGTCCGTCCTGCGTCAGCACCGGCGTATAATACGCGCCGTCAAATCTTTCTATATAATAAGGCGTGCCGTTCTCTGCAAAGAGCCCGCTGACATTTTCATATCTTCCCGCCGAAAGATCCTCCAAACTGTCGGCCCGCAGGATCGCGGCCCGTTCCGCGTTCCAGTACAGATCTGTAGAAACGGTCAGGTAAAAGCTGCCGCCCGTCCTTGTCAGCTGTATCATTCCGGCCGCTTCGTACGGCACCGGATACGCCGCCAACACCTGAAGAGTCTCTTTATCCGCCACATAAATGCAGCTTTCCACCACGCAGGGCAGATATATCGCTCCGCCGTCTATCGTAAAGGAGCGCACATATTTCCCCATCAGCTCCGGCACGCTCATCACCTTTTCCAGATACAGCTCTGTTCCCCCATTCTCCCGGCGAAACACATACATTTCCCCGGTCATGGAGCTCCAGACATAAAAATTCCCCGTCTCGGGGTCATACTTCGCATAATGCGGCCTTTTCCCGATATGTTCAAAGATCTGCTGCTCCGAAAAGCCATCTGCCCGTTTCCTGTATCCGATCACCCTGTCGTTCTCCGTATCCACGATTAGATACGCTTCCCCGTCTCCCGCAACGGCATGGGGCCCGCACAGATTTCCCGCCATGACGCTCCACTCGTTTAAGGGCGCGCCGATACTCTTGCTGTATATGACCTGATTGTGATAGCAGTCCGTCAGATAATAGGTGTCCGCGATCTTGACCGCCTGCGTCGGCGTCTGTAGATAATTATACACGTTTTTTCTCGAAGCGGGATAGAAATTTTCCGCTCCGGCGCTCAAAGGCGTATGAAAAAATAAAACGAGGGCGGCGGATATCCCTGCCGCCGCCAGATAGTATCTCCCGTTTTTCTTTTTTCTATCTCTGAGCTTCCCTTTTTTCTTCCGTTCTTCCATCTTTTCCTTTTCCCAGAGTTCCGAGCTTTTACGCCGTATGCTACGCGGGAACTACATGTACCACGCCGATCACGCCTTCATACGCCGGTGAAAAAATGTGCTGCGGCGTCTCCTGCGTCAGCATACCGTCCCATTTTGCATGAAGATGTCCCGCTAACACCTGCTTTACCTGCGTATCCTCCCGATAAATATTATCCAGATAAGACTGCGTGACTTCGTTAGGTACATAATCCCCGCCGCCCCAGTAATAGATCTTTCCGCGCACCGCCATCGAAAGCTCTTCCAACGATCCGTCCACCTCCGACCAGTACGGCACATGCGTGACCGCAATAACGGGTTTCCCTTCATCATACAATTCCTGTAGGATACGTTTCTGCTCCGGAAGCATATCCTTAGTCGAACCGTTCACGCCGATCACCATAAACTCTCCAAAATCCAGATATTTTTCCTCGGGATCGTCTCCGTCGATCTGCTTATGCAGCTCATGCGTGAGCGTCTCCGGCAGTTCTTCGCCGCCGTACCAAAAGCCGTAGTCATGATCCGCCCTGATATAGAGCGTCTTAGCTTCGATCTTGCGGTATTCCTTCAAAAACGCCTCCATATTGACGCTGCTGTAATAGTCCATAAGGTCGCCGCCCAGAATGACGGCGTCGAATTTCCCTATATTTAAAAATTTCACGATCTCGGGCCAGAGCTCTTCCCCGTGTACGCCGTCCTTCGTGATGGAAAGCGTTTCATAGCGTTCCTTGACCGTTTCTATAAATTCTTCTTTCACATCGCCTGCCTCATGATCGGCGATCAAATGCAGATCGCTGACCCACGCAAGCGTATAGGCTCTTGACAGTCCCGGGATCTTGACCGTCACTTCCTCCGTCTGGAAGTCATATTCCGGCTGCGGATATTCTTTTTCTTCCGCTTCCTCCTCTTTTTCCTCTTCTTTCGGCTCCTCCTCTTTGGGCGCCTCTTCGATCGGTTCCTCCGGCGGCTTTTCTTCTTCGGCCGGCTCTTCCTTAGGAGGCTCCTGCAAAGGCGGCGCGGGCTGTTTTTTCCCGAAATAGGAACCAAACAGCAGACAGAGCAGCAGGATGATGAGAAGCGCGGACAGCAGGATCAGACCGAGCAGGATCCGATCCCTTTTTCTTCCTTTTTTCCGCCGATCCCGCCGCTTATCCCTTTTCTCTCTCCGTTTCATCCTGCTGCCTTCCCGTTCGTTCCTTTATATCCTATCCGTAATAATACTGTCCCAGTTCCCGCATTCGCCCTCGCGCCTGCGGCGTAAGGCCGTTATCATCGCTCACAGAATATTCTCCGAAATCGTTAAAATACCAGAAATGCTCCGGGTCGTCCAATATATCGACTCCCTGCATTTGATAAACCGTCTGCTGCATATCCGACAGGCAGTTCCATGCCGCTTCCGCTCCCTCTTCGTTTCCCAGCTCTTCCTCCAGCGAATAAAGCTCGATTATGAGCAGGGGATTATAATCCGCCGCTTCCAGTATTCCCATGATACGCTGCTCTGCTTCCTCATATTCTCCCTTTTCAATATTCTCTTCATTCTGCTTGAGCGTAAAACGCGCCAGCGCATAGCCGTAGCGCAGGCGCAGCGCATCGTCCGGGTCGTCCTCCTTTATCAGGCCGGCCTCCTGCGCACCGCTCATCATCTCCCATGCTTCCGACCGCGACCAGTTCTCCCTCTGGGTAAACTCATTAAAGGCCAGACAATATTGTCTCGTATACCACTCCGGCAGGTTTTCCAAAGTCTCTCTTGCGTTATCGCCCCTCTCAGACTCTAAAAGGCCCGCTTCCGCCAGAGAATCCGCCCGCCCGCAGAGCTCTTCCAGCTCGGAGTCGATCTGCTCGTAAAGCTCCGGGTGCAGTCCCTGCTCTTCCAGCATGGGGACATGGTAGGTCAGGATACAGAGCTCATATTCGTCATACAGCTCCTGCGCATACATTGCCAGTCTCTCGTCAAAGCCATAATCAGCGCCAAGCGAAAGGCACAGATCCATTCCGTCTTCCAGACAGGGGACCGCCCCGTTATAATAATCCTCTTCGTCTATCTTTTCCCGGCCTTCCTCAAGCAGGCTCTCGATCTCTCCAAGCTGTTCATCCAACGCCCCCGCATCAGGCGTCTCCTGCCCGCCTTCTTTGCCGTTTTCTTCCGGTAAAGACGCCGCATCCGCTTCTTCGCTGTCCCCGATCTCATAAGTCAGAGAGGCGTTCGCTTCCTGCGCTCCTTCCATGCCCGTATCCCCGCGTCTGAGCATAGTCCGTATCGCCAGCCCGGCCAGCGTCAGAAAGAGGATCAGACCCAGCGCGCCGCCGCCTATTATAAACGGCAGCCATTTCTTATCGGATGCGGGCGGCTGTTTGGGCAGCTCCATATTGCCATTGCCAAGTGGCGCGCGGCTCTGCACACTCTGCGCCGCCTGTCCCTGAAAGGGCGCGGGATTCGGGCTCTGGGTCATCGATGCCGCGGAAGCGAACGTACCGGCTCCCTGTCCGTACAGATCCCTGTGAAATTCCTCCATCGTCTGATACCGGTTCTCCGCATAGACCGCCATCGCCTTTAACAACGCGCTCTCCTCCGCGGAAGAAAGATCCGCTCCCAGCTCCCGCGGGCTTTTTAACCCGTCATTGCGCAGACGCTCCATAGATTCCGGCGGCGTTACGCCCGTCAAGCACTTATAAATCGTCCCCGCCAGCGCATAGATATCCGACCACGGCCCTTGATTTCCCTTGCTGCGATACTGCTCTTCCGGCGCATAGCCCGGCTTTAGCATAACGGAAAGGCTTCTCTCGCCGGCGTTCCCGTATTCTCTGGCCGCTCCAAAGTCTAACAGCTTCATCTTTCCATCCGGCATTAACATGATATTATCCGGGCTGATATCCCGGTGGATCAATCCCTGCTTATGTACCATGCCTAACGAGGAAATGACCGGCTCTATCGCCGCAAGCAGCTCCCTCGCCGGGATCTTGCCGCCCAGCGATTTGGCATACGCCTTCAGCGTCATGCCGTCCAGATATTCCAAGATGATATAGGCCGTGTTATTTTCCTGAAAAAAGTCCCTTACGCCTACGACGCCGGAAAGCTCCGCGCATTTCCCCAGCGAGCGCGCTTCCTGCAGAAAGCTGTCCCGCCATTTTTCAACGGCCTCTTTGCTCGCGCCGTCATAGATCGTCAGCTCGTTTGTCGTCATGGACTCGCGCGTAGCGTATCCGTTCGGATAAAATTCCTTGATCGCTACCTTGACTTCCAGATTGATGTCCAGCCCGACATAGGTAATGCCAAAGCCGCCCTCTCCCAAAACGTCGCCAACCAGATATTTTCCCTGCAGAATGGAAAACGGCCTAAGCTGATGATGAATCTTCCCCACCATCTGAAAAGGGCGTCCGCAATGCGGACACGGCGCTCCCTGCGCCACATCTGCTTCCTGCATACAATGGATACATAGCCTGTTAAAATCCGGCACTTTTCTCTACCCCCATGTCAACCTGTATTCCGCCGAGCCCAGCAGCAGAATGTCGCCCTGCTCCAGACGCTGTTTGCCCAACGCCAGAACGCCGTTTACATAGCTCCCGTTGGAAGAGCCCGCATCCATAAGGAATATGCCGTCCTGCTCCTTCAACAGATACGCGTGCTGCTTAGAAAGCGCGCCATCCTCCGGTATCGGGATCTCGCATTCCGTCCCTCTTCCTATTATCAGACGCCCGCGCAGCGCAGCGGTATATTCCTGACCGCTGTTTTGATTGATCAAAGAGATCCAGATCTCCTGCGGTTCCTCCTCCAAGCGCTCTCCCTCAAAACGGTCTTTTTCCTGCGTTTCTTCGTCTTGCTCTTCCTTCGTCCTTCTGCCTCCGCAAAGCAACAGCAGCAGCAAAAGCAGTAAAACGGCGGTCATTATGACGATTCCCGCCAGCAGCAGCGTTTTCCCGCCAAGCCGTCCCAAGAGCCCGCTCTCCTTATCCTGCGCGGCGCTTTCTTTTGTCTGTGCACCGTCCGCCTCCGCGGGCGTATCGTCCGTTTGTATCTTTACATAGGAAACGCTCTCGGGCGGTTCTTTTTTCTCAATATCCAGCGCTTTCACCAGATCCGGGCTTAATTTCCACTCGGCGTATCCCTCGGATCCTCCGCCGCTCAGCGTCAGCGAGAGCGTCGGCGTCTCGCTCTGCGTTTCCGCCCCTTCCAGATCCACTGTCACACGCAGGCTTTTATCCAAAGCCTCGCGCACGCCGTCAGATATCTCATCATACGAAACGCCGTCCACCTCTGGATTATAATCCTTGCCCGAAAGGGAAAGCCGGGCAAAGCTGCCCAATATCTTAGCGCTCTCCAGCTCCTGCGCGGACGGCTCTTCTTTCAGCATAGCGACCGTAAAAACGGCAATCCCGGATTCCTTTACGGCGCTTTCCGCTTCCTCGCGCGTTACGCCTCCCGCCTGATCTTCCGCGCCGTCGGAGAACAGCAGCAGACAGCGCTGTCCCTGCGTCTCTTCCGCTTTCAGCTCCTTTAACTCTTCACATATGCTGGCATAAAGGTTCGTATCCTCCTTCGTTACGGCCAGCAGATCGATCTGCTCCCTGACGGACGCCTCATCCTGCAAAAAGGCGGACGAATATCTTTCGTTTCCCATCCGCGTGATACGGATCAGATCCTTTTCCCCTTTCCCTTCTAAGATCTGACCGAGGATTCCTTTGATCCGCTCCATCCGTTCCTCGTCCATAGAACCGGAAACATCCACGATACAGTCGTATATCCTGCCTTCTCCCGTATCCGCAAAGCTGACGATCTCGGAAACGGGACAGGACGTCCCTTCCAGTTTCGCGCCGCTTTCCTCTGCCTTTGGCGCAAATCCCTCCGCGCCGTCATGATTGACATAACATATGATGTTTTTCCCTTCGCCGCGCACGCTCTCGATCTGAAGCGTCGTCTCCTGCGCCCGAGCCGTCCCTCCCGCGCCGAGAAACAGCGCGCAAAACGCCGTCAGAAAAAGCGCGCCGCGCAATCCCATCTTCTTACGCATTTCCTTTCCTCCCCGGATCTTCACCGGTATTGAAGCAGAATCCCCGTATAATTATCCTGATTTCTCTTTTCGTGACGACCAATCGCCAGTTCCAGACGTCTGGCCGCCATACAGGGCGGGTACTGCAAAGCTTCCGCGATCTCTTCCTCGGAAAGCGTACCGAACACGCCGTCTGAAAGCAGCAAAAGCCAATCGCCCCGCTCTAGGAAAAAAGCCTCTCCCGCGCTGTCTATCTCCTTTAATTCCTCTATCCCGAGATAACTTGTGAGCGCGCGCCGCTGCGGATGGCAGTCCGCATCTTCCTGTGTGATCTCCTCACGCTCTACCATCTCCCGCAGTTTCTCGGCATAAACATGCTCGTGATTTAATTTCTGCAGCGCGCCGTCCCGAAACAGGTACAGCCTGCTGTCTCCCACTGTCGCCCAGAAGACCCGCAGACAGTCGGTCCAGAGCGCGACTAGAGTAGAGCCGCCCATACCGGCGTAGTCTCCCATCGCCTCCGTTACCTTATCGTTCGCATGGAGCGCCATATCCCGCATCCATGCATCCCGCTCCAGCGTTTCATCCTTATGCTCGAAATATTCCAGACAAGCCACGACAGCGGACATGCTCGCGACCTCTCCGCCCATACCGCCGCCCATACCGTCGGCCAATACCAGCAGCAGTCCCTTTTCCGTCAGGTCGTTCGTCGTTTCCGAAACGCCGAAGGCGTCCTCCTGATTCTCTCTCTCGCCGATCCCATGCAGCTTTGCACAGGCAAGCCCGCAGTCCTCCGGCAGCGGTATCTCGTATATCTTATTTATGCCGAGGTCTATCGTCTTGTCGTCATCCTCTATTCTTCCCATGCAAATTCCTCTCCGCACAACGGCAGGAACAACAGCTCCGTTTTCCCGATCGTCACCTTGTCATAAGCGGAAAGTTTCGTTGTCTGCAGGATCGCCTTTTTATTGACGCGGACGATACTCCTTCCCTCGCCCGGCGAGAAATAGAATGTCCTGTCCGTACCGTCGTACGTCAGTATCGCCTGATTCTCTCTCGATATCGTCTCGTCTCCTTCAATGCAGATATCCATCTTGCGGCTCCGCCCGATAAAATTATTATCCGCATGGATCCGGTACTCCTTTCCCTTTTCCTTTCCTTCCAGACAGACAAACCAGCCCACGACCGGGTCTATCCCCTGCTCCGTACTGAACATCGCCACGGTCTTGCCCTCGTCCTCTTCCTCCTGACGGACGGGAAAAGAGACCGGCACGCCGAAAGCCTCCGTTTTTTCACCCGCCGCAGAGGGAGCCGGCACGCCCATCGCAACAGTCGCTTCCAGTCCGTTCCCTTCCATTCCCTGAACTGGCGGCTGATATACGGGCGGCATCCCCATCGCAACGGTCTTTTCCGTATCCCTGACGCTGTTGCAGTAAGGACAGCTTGCATGAACGGAAGCGTCGTAATAATGTCCGTGTTCACATTTTCGCATTTCCATGTCTATCTTTTCCTCCTTTTTTCACCTTGTTTTCCCGCTTTACTTAGGAAGCGCTCAAGAAAGCGCTCCCAATAACGCCGCCACTAACGAACCCGCCAGCACGATTACGAGAAACACAACCGCGACCCCGATAATGGAGCAGACCAATCCCGCAATCGCCATCTTTCTTCCCGGCCTGTTCTGGTAGAGGGCGATACTCCCAAACACGATACCGATGATCCCGCATATGAGGGAAACGATCGGCACCAGCAGGGATAACACCAAAGAGATAATACCAACCACCATAGAGGTAACGGCAAACGCTTTGCTCCCTTTCTGCTTCCTTACGGGAGCCGCCGCTTCCTGCGGCGCGCGATAGCCCTCGTTCCCGCTCTCCTGTATCCTGACGGCAAAAGAATCTCCCCTGTCCGCCAGATAAAATCCCTGCCCGTTCTGCAGCGTCTGCGGAGAATGCGGCGCAAGCCTTACGCCGGTATCCAAAAACGTCCCGTTCGTAGAGCCCATATCCGTAAGCTGCACATTGCCTCCTATCTGCTGTATCTTGCAGTGCACGCTGCTGATATTCTTATTGGCAGCCGGATATACCAACTGACAGATGGAAGCGTCCCGGCCGATGATGATCTCATTTTCTACCGGTAATTCCTTGTTGCCGTGAATGCCGCTGCGTCCGATCAAATATACTTTTTTCATTTTTTTCTCCTTTTCGTGTTTATGTTTTATTTTTACTCTGCTTTCTCCAGCCGGATCTCCTCTCCAAAGAAATCCTTCAGGAGCAGAGTGTCTCCCTTTATCTCATAAGCGGTCTGATACGCGATATTGATCGGGGGAAACGAGATCCCCGCGACGGAAAGGGCCGGCAGCTCCATTTTGATCAGCAGGACATGATCTCCCATCTCCTCCCAACCCAGATTGGCGCTCCCAAACGCCAGACCGTCTGAAGTGTTGACATAGATCGCGCCGGATTCCGTAAAGCTCAGCGAAACGCTCTTATCTAAGCCGAAGGATTCCGCCAGCAAATGCGCCTGCGGCGAAAACTCCGTCTCGGAAAGCGCCTCCTCCAGAACGTCCCCGACGTCTTTTGTCATCCTTACATTGTCCGAATCCGCATAGCGCCACGTCCCGATTATGCTTTCTGGTTTCTTTACCGCCGCCGCGGCGAACAATACCGCCAAGACCGTCACCGAGCAGATCAGCCCCGAAAGCGCCATCCATTTCCCAGCGGCGCGGGCGCACAAAACGTACATTCCCATGACGATAGCCGGAACTGCAAGCACGAAAACGACCAGCGCGCTCTTTTCCAGATACAGGCATACCGCCCCCGTCAGCACGGCTAGGATCCCAAGCGTCATCGCCGCGATCGCCAGCCCCTTCCCTCTTCCATTCTCAGGAACGCGCCGATCTGCCCTTTCAGGCGTATCCGGCGTTCTTTCCGCGCCTTCTTCCGCGGCGCAGACCCGGAAAAGATTGCCCTTCTCTCCCAGATAAAAACACTGCCCCGCCTCCAAGCTCTGCGGTTCGTAAGGAGACAGCCGCACGCCGGAGTCCAAAAATGTCCCGTTCGTAGAGCCCATATCAGTCAGCAGCAGATGTCCCCCTGCATCCTGTACTTTACAGTGGACGCCGCTGATATTCTTATCCGCTCCCGAATACACCAGCTGGCACATCGAAGCGTCCCTGCCGATCAGCAGCTCGCCCTCCACCGGCAATTTACGGCCGTCAAAGCTGCCGCCTATCCCCTGCAGATACATTTTCACCCCTCCCGTCTCATTCGTTTTCTTTATTTCTCCCTGCACAACAAAAAAACAGGGATGAATCTGCCGATAGGCATAATTCTATCCCTGTCTTTATCCTCTTTGCGACGCCCTTTTGCCCAAAAGGCGCTAGTCTGTCTGTCTGTCTGTCTGTCTGTCTGTCTGTCTGTCTGTCTGTCTGTCTGTCTGTCTGTCTGTCTGTCTGTC
>CANQTG010000064.1 GCA_947626715.1 uncultured Lachnospiraceae bacterium
GAGACGCAGGAGCTTAACGTGACGGATCCAAACCACCCTGACAGGGAGACGGGGGCGACGCGCTTTATCGTCAGGATCGCGGGCGGCCAGACCCTATTGGACGACCAGCTTTCCTATACCTTAAACTGCAATGCGCGGGACATTGATGAAAAGGTAAATCAGAACGACGCGGACGGCCTGTATGATATCGTCTGGTCGAACGGGAATAAGTTCAGTCTGAAAAACGCCAGTCTGGGCGGCAAGCTGAAAGGGCTCGTGCAGCTGCGCGACGGCAATAACGGCGAATATTTCCACGGGACGGTATCTTCGACCGATATTCGGACGGTAAACGGCGAGAAGCACAGCGTTGTAACGGTGGCGGTGTCGGAGGGCTATCTAAAGGATATCAATAAGTGCACGCTGCCGGAGAACGGCGGCAAGATCATGCTTGGGACGCGGGAGGTCTATTTCGATTCTTGGACGCTGGATTACGACGCGGACACGGATTCCTATTCCTATACCTTCGTGCTGAGCGATAAGACCAAAAACGAGGATACCAGCATTACCGGTCTGGTGGGGAAGGAAGCGACGGTCGGCAGCGATATGGAGTATCAGGGGATCCCCTACTACATGGAGCAGATGAACGAATGGATCCGCTGCTTTGCCAGAACCTTTAACGATATCATGACGCAGCCGGGCGCGATCGACAATTACGGGGACGCGGCGCAGTTCCTATTTAGGGGGAACATGCCGACCGACAATATGCAGTGGACCTTTGAGGATTCCTATGTCCTGAGGACGGACGGCAGCTACTCCATCTCCTCGACGGACGACAGCTATTACCGCCTAACGGCCTATAATTTCGCGGTGTCGGATACCATGCTCGACGATCCGAACCGTATGGCGACGCATACCGGCAACGCGGATGAGGAGAGCAAGTACGATATCGTAGACGATCTGATCGATCTGAAAACGAATGTGAACCGGATGAACTTCCGGGGCAGCTCGTCGAGCCAGTTCCTGCAGTGTATCCTTTCAGATATTTCCCTAAACGCGCGCAGGGCGGACGATTTCTATACAAATTATAAGAATATCGCGACCAGCATCGACACGCAGCGCATGTCGGTATCGAGCGTGGACGAGGACGAGGAGGCGCTGGATCTGGTAAAGTTCCGGGAAGCCTACAATCTGGCGAGCAAGATGATCCAGACATTGACGGAGATATATGACAGGCTGATCCTAGAGACCGGCGTATAAGGCGGCGGAGAATAAGAGGGCGGAATATGAGAATCACGAATAAGATCATACGGACAAATTCATTGGAAAATATCAGCGCGGCGAAGATGTCGGAGGATAAGCTGATGAAGCAGATGAGCACCGGACAGAAGATCACCAAACCCTCCGACGATCCGGTCATCGCGATCCGCGCGCTGCGTCTGCGCAGCGCCCTGACGGATATTACGCAGTATTATGAAAAGAATGTCGAGGAGGCGGAGAGCTGGCTGGATCTGACGGAGTCTGCGGTCACCTCGCTCGAGGACGCGCTCGAGGACATGATCGAACAGTGCAATAAGGGCTCCAATAAGGATCTGCAGTCCGTGGACCGCCAGGCAATCCTAGACGCGCTGAAGTATCTGCGCGACGAGATCTACGCGACCGGAGAGGTGGACTGCGCGGGCAGGGGGCTGTTTACCGGGTACCGCACGGGGACGAAGCTGCGCTTTGAGGCGGACGAGACCAAATACTATGAGATCACGGAAACGTTCCGGACGTCCGAGATCGAAGATATCACGTATGTAAAGCTGGGAACGGGCGTAAGCAGCCTAGATAAGATCGACGGCAGTAATTTTAACGCGCAGAGCGTAGCCGGAACCTATGATTATGCGATCGACGAGACCGATGTTTTCCAGAGCGCCGTGCACAGATTCCGGCTTTCCTATGACGATCTTGACGTAGGGAACGATATAGCGGTCGGCGGGAAGGCGGGCGTAACGTTTTCCTATCAAAAGGACGGCGCAGAGCAGGAGTTTACGTCGGGCTCCGTCTCCCTTTCGGAGATGAAGGATGCCGCGGGCAATCCGGTAGATCCGTATCTCTATGTGCAGGAGTTGGAGGAGGCTTACGGGGCTCCGGCCGCAATCCTGATCCCGGAGACGGGGGAGGTCATTTTAGGAAACGAGACGTATAAGAGCCTCTCTGCCGCGGAAGGAGAGATCAGCATAACCTACCGCAAGTCCGAATGGGAAAAGAACGACCTGCGCCCGGAGCATTATTTTACCTGTACGGAATGGCCGGACGGCTATGGCGATACGAGCGGGAAGGGGCCGACGCTGCACAATGCGGACGGGATCGGCGAGCAGGTGATGGAGTACGACGTTGGCTTCAATCAGGCCGTCAGGGTCAATACGATGGCCAGCGAGTGCTATACGCCGGATATCGGCAGGGATATCGACGATCTGATCAACCTCATGGAGCAGGTGGGAAACGTCGAGAACGCGGTCTCGGAGCTGACCAAGGCAAAGTCCGATTCCAATCTTTCGCAGGAGGACCGCGAGCAGGCGGGCAGGCTCTTGACGTCGGCTCAAAAGGCGATGACCTTTTTAAATGAAAAGCTGCAGACCTTATTTGAAGCCTCGATCACGAAAATGCAGACCCATCTGAACGTGGCGGGGATCGCAAAGACGAACGTCGGTACGCGCAGCAGCAAGCTGGCGCTGGTGAAGGAACGGCTGATGTCCCAGCAGAGCAATTTCAAGGATCTGGTGAAGGACAATGAGCAGGCGGATGAGGCGGCGGTCGCGACCGACCTAAAGAGCGCCAAATTCAGCTATGACGCCGCCCTGATGGCGACGGGGCAGATGACGGAAAACAGCCTGTTAGACTTTATCTGAGCGGCATAAGGAGGATATGGGATGAGGGTCACAAATAAGATTATCATGGACAACGCGAGATCCAATATCAATACGACCAAGATGGCGGCGGACGATCTGATGATGCAGATCAGTACGGGAAAAAAGATACAGAACCCTTCCGAGAATCCCAGCATTGCGGTGCGCGCGCTGCGTCTGCGCAGCACGCTCGCGGAGGTCACGCAGTACCGGGATAAGAATGTCGAGGACGCGGACAGCTGGCTGTCGCTGACGGAAGCGGCGATCGAGTCCCTCAATAAGTCTTTGGAGGATATGATCGACCAGTGCGAGACGGGCTCCAATGAGAATCTGGAGCCGCAGGACCGCCGGGCGATCCTAGAGGCCCTCAGAGAGATCCGGGACGAGATCTATACGACCGGCGATGTGGATTATGCGGGCAGGGGGCTGTTTACGGGATACCGCACCAATACCAAGCTGCGCTATGAGGAGGATACGCGGACGCTGTACCAGATCACGGAGCGCTTCGATGTGTCCGCGGCGGAGGAGCTTACCTATGTCAAAATGAGTAAGGACGGGGTCTCCATTTCGGATATGAACGCCGGGAATTATGCGGAAGCGGCCTACGATATCAACGAGACGGAGATCGGGCAGTATACCCTGCACCGGATCCGCTTATCGTATGACAAGGTCGACGGGACGGGGGAAAAGGATGGAAGCCTTACGCTTACATGGGGCGGGAAGAGTCTGGACGTGACGGTCATGCCGCTAGAGGGGGCGGTGGACGGCGACGGCAATCCCGCAGACCCCTATCTATACGCGCAGCAGCTCTCGGAGAAAAACGGTGGCGCGCCGGCGGCCGTGCTGATACCGGAGACTGGCGAGGTGATCCTGAGCGATTCCCTTTATCAGTCGATCACGGAAGAAAAGGCGGAGATCGGCTTTACCTATGAAAAGACGGATTGGGAAAAGGGTGATCTGAACCCGCAGCATTATTTTACCTGCAGGGAATACAGGGAAGGATTCCCCGACGGAGTGATACACAATGAGAACGGCGTACAGGATCAGGTCATCGAATACGATGTAGGCTTTAATCAGGAGATCCGTGTCAATACGATGGCCAGCGAGTGCTACGGGCCGGCTATCGGCAGGGATATCGACGATCTGATCAATATGTTAGAGCAGGTAGAGGACGTATCCGGCGTGATCGATACGATGGAGAGGGTGCTGACGGACGAGACGCTGACCGACGAGCAGCGCGAGGTCGCCGAGAAACGCCTTGCGTCGGCCAATAAGGCGCTGACCTATCTGAATGAGAAAATGCAGCGGGCGTTCGAGGGGTCGATCACGAAAATGCAGGAGCATATGAGCGTGGCGACGCTCTCTTTGACCAGCGTCGGTACGCGTTCGGCCAACCTAGCGCTGGTAAAGGATCGGCTTTCGGCTCAGAAAACGCAGTTTAAGGATCTGGTTTCGGATAACGAGCAGATCAATGAGGAAGAGGTCTCGTTAAAGCTGACAGACGCGAAGGAAGCGTACGATTGGGCACTGTCCTCGACGAGCAAGATCGTTACGCTGACCTTGCTGAATTATATCTGAGATAAAGGAGCGGCATATGAAAATCAATACTAAGATTTTTGGAGAAGTTGAGATCGACGATACAAAGATCATACATTTTGGGAACGGGATCGTCGGATTCCCGGAGCTGACAGATTTTGCGCTAATGCACGATGCGGAAAAGGAGGACGGCGCGATCAGGTGGTTCCAGTCGCTTCAGGAACCGGCCTTCGCAATGCCGGTCATGGATCCGCTGCTTTTGATGCCGGACTATAATCCCGAGGTCGAGGATGAGCTCTTAAAGCCGATCGGCGCGCTGGAGCCGGATCATATGCTGGTCTTGGTGACGCTGACGGTACCCTCCGATCTTACAAAGATGAGCGTCAATCTGCGGGCCCCCATCGTTGTGCATACGGAGACCAGAATGGCATGTCAGGTGATCGTAGACGACGACAAGTACCCTGTAAAATATCCGATCTATGATCTGTTACAGGCAGCAAAGAAGGCAGGTGAATGATATGCTGGCATTATCCAGAAAGAAAAACGAAGCGCTGATTATCAACAATAACATCGAGATCAGGATCCTAGAGATCAAGGGCGAGCAGGTAAAGCTTGGGATCTCCGCTCCCAGAGAGGTGCCGGTATACAGGAAAGAGGTTTATACACAGATTCAGGAAGCAAATCAGGAAGCGATGAACGCGGACGGGATCGCAAATCTGAAGGAGCTGCTCGGCTGAATGCGGATTTTTGTCAGAGAATACAGGAAAATGTTTATAGGCGCTATAAACATTTTCCTTTTTTAGTCGATATATCAGGTAAGAGATTGGGATTAATGTCTGCGAAAGCAGGCCCGGATCCCGCGCCAAGACTCGCAAGCGGGTCTTGAATTTTCGGGAGAACCTAATAAACTTATTATCACATGGAGGTGATTGTTATGAACATTGAACCGGTAAACGGCGCGATGACATTTCAGGCGCAGACGCAGACACAGAGGCCTGTAGAAAAGGAAGCTCCGGTAGACAGGGATGTAACCGCAGTAAATACGGATAATCAGAAACCGATCGATGCGACGACGCTCACAGTCAAGAACGCGGACGACGCGAACGGTCAGGGAAATCAGAACGCAGGCTCGGCCGAGCAGCAGCAGTCTCAGGAGAGCATGAAAAAGATGGTCGATCAGCTCAATAAAAAGATGAGCAATTCCGAGGCGATCTTCGGCATTCATGAGAAGACGAACCGCGTTACGATCAAGATCGTGGATAAAGAGACCAAAGAGGTCTTAAAGGAATATCCGCCCGAAAAGACGCTGGATATGATAGCGAAGGTATGGGAAATGGCAGGCATTCTCGTGGACGAGCGGCGGTAGGAGGGAAACGGTATGGCAATGAGGATCACCGGACTGGTATCCGGTATGGACACGGACAGCATGGTGCAGGAGCTGGTAAAGGCTTCGAGCGCAAAGAAGGAAAAGCTGGAAAAGGCGCAGACCAAGCTGGAATGGAAGCAGGAGGCGTGGCAGGATCTCAATACCAAGCTCCTCAGCTTCTTTACCAAGCAGCTTGACAACCTAAAGTATGCCAGCGCATATAAGAAGAAAAAGACGACGGTTTCCGACGAGACGATCGCGTCCGTTACGGCGAATGCCGATGCGGTCGACGGCACGCAGACTCTCGCGGTAAAGCGTCTGGCAAAGACGGGCTATCTGACCGGGGGCAGGCTCAGCGACGATAAGAGCGTGACCGCTTCCACGACATTGGGAGAGCTATCCGCCCGCGGCTCTGACGGGACGATCGGCGACGACGACAAGGTCGTGCTGCAGATCCGAAACGGCGAGAAGATGTCTACGCTGGAGCTTAGCGGCTCTTCCACGATCAACGATGTGATCAAGGGGCTCAAGAGCGCGGGGCTGACGGCGAGCTTTGACGAGACGAACCAGCGTATCTTTGTCAGCGCGGGCGCGAGCGGCAAAGCCGGAGATTTCTCCATCAATGCCGGCAACGTAAACGGCTTAAACGCGCTTTCCTCTCTGGGACTGCTCGAGGAGAGCGATTTAAAGGAAGGCAGCGCTACCTATGACCGTTATCAGTATTGGGAAGACGCTTACGATGAGTTCGGGGCTCTGGACGAAGAGAAATTTAAGGAAAAGGTAAAAGAGACGACGGCGCAGAAGGCAACGGAGCTTCTGGGCAATCTGGACGATCTGGAGGCGAAGGTCACTGAGCTGCAGAACGCGAAGAGTAAGCAGAACTCGGCGGAAGGCAGGAGTAAGAACTATCTGGATGCCGATGCGGCGATAAGGGAGCTGTCGGACGCCATCAATGTGCTGCGGGATTATTATGACAGCGTGCTGGCCTCCGATGGTCTGACAGAGGATGAGCGGGCGGCGGCGCAGGCCGGACGCGACCGCGTAACGCAGTCCTCCGAGGTGGCTTCCGCGGCGGTGGATGCCTACAGCGAGTACGGTATGGTGATGCCGACGGTGGCGTCCTACAGTCTGGAAAGGCAGATCGAGGATGAGAGCCGCGAATATGCGGAGGCGGCTCATAAGGCGCTGACCGATCCGCAGGTCAAGGCGAGCGGCACGGCGGTAAGGATTCAGGGACAGGATGCGCTGATCAGCGTAAACGGCGCGGAGTTTGAGTCCGATACCAATAATTTCGTGGTCAACGGCCTGACGATCACGGCGACGGCGGAAAGCGCAGTCACCGGCGCCGATGCGGAGGGTAATCCGGTCTATGCGGAAACGATGATCACGACGTCGGACGATATCGACGCGATCTATGACGTGATCAAGAATTTCTTTAAGGAATATAACGATCTGATCAAGGAGATGGATACGCTCTATAACGCGGATTCCGCCAAAGGCTACGAGCCTTTGACCGACGAGGAAAAGGATGCGCTGTCCGATAAGGAAATCGAGAAGTGGGAGCAGAAGATCAAGGATTCCGTGCTGCGCAAGGATTCCGACTTAAACAGCCTGATCTCGATGTTCAAGACCTCAATGCTCGGCAGCTATACGGTCAACGGCCAGAAATACAGCTTATCGAGCTTTGGGATCAATACGATGAGCTATTTCCTCTCCGGCGAGAATGAGAAGGGCATGTATCATATCGACGGCGATGCGGACGACAGCAGCACGGCCGGCAATGCGGACAAATTAAAGGCCATGATCGCAAGCGATCCGGACGCGGTGGTCGGATTCTTTACCTCCCTGATCGGAGGGCTGCAGAGCAAGTTCAACGAGGCGATGCAGAGTACGGATTACAGGAGCTATCAGAAATTATACGACGATAAGCGCCTGAAGAACGAGTACGATGCGTATACGAAAAAGATCGCGGATCAGGAGACGAAGCTGCAGAAGCTGGAGGACCGGTATTACAATCAGTTCTCAAGAATGGAGTCCGCGCTGTCTAAGCTGAATTCTCAGCAGAGCTATTTGAGCAGCCTGTTCGGATAAGGCGGGCCGTACAGAAAACAGGTATGGAACAGGGAGGTACCATATATGGCATTGCCGAACGCATATGCGGCTTATAACAAAAATAAGGTTCTGACAGCATCGCCGGCGGAGCTGACGCTGATGCTGTACGAGGGAGCGATCAAGTTCTGCAATATCGCGGTCATGGCGATCGAGAATAAGGACATTGAAAAGGCGCATATTAATATTATCAAGACCGAGAAGATCATCGAGGAGTTCCTGCGTTCGCTGGACGAAAAATATCCGGTATACAAGGATTTTGAAAACGTGTATAATTATCTAATGCAGCGGCTTCAGGAAGCGAACATGCGCAAGGATAAGGAAATCCTCGAGGAGGTTCTCGTGCACCTGCGGGGAATGCGGGATACATGGAAGGAAGTCATGCAGCAGAACGCCGCGCGTACGCCGGGAGGCGGGCAGGCGTAGCGGCGGCGCTTTTAGAAGCGGGCGGCAGCGTAGGAGCTGTGCGGACGGCGCTTTTAGAGGCGGGCAGGCCCGGGTTTTGTGCGGGCTGCGCTCCCAGCAGCAGCGCGGCAACAGAGGCGCTAAACGCGGAAAATATAGGATAAGGATGGAGTTGAGATGGCGGAAATCAAGCGGTATATCGAGATCCTGACCGAAAGTCTGAGGAAGAAAAAGAAGATCCTTGAGGATATCCTAGAAGAAAATGAAAAACAGGCCGGCGCGATTCGAGACGAGGAGAGCATGGAAGCGTTTGAGGCTACGGTGACGGCGAAGAGCAAGCTGCTCTGGGATATGGAAGCGCTGGATAACGGCTTTGAAACGGTATATGAGAGGGTCAAAGAAGGGCTGGAGGATCAGAAGGAGAAGTATAAGGCCGAGATTTCCGAAATGCAGGCTTTGATTTCTGAGATCACGGATCTGAGCGTGCGGATACAGGCGTCGGAGCAGCGCAATAAAAAGCTGGCGGAAGGCTATTTTTCCGGTGCGAGGCGTCAGATTAGAGAATCCAAAAAGAGCGTCCGCGTAGCGAGCGATTACTATAAGAGCATGAGCGGAAGCACGGATACGGGGCCGCGTATGGTAGACCAGAAGAAATAAAGGGCGGGAGCGTTTGATACGCTCCCGTTTTCTGCGCATGGAGGATGTGGCGAGATGAGGCTTTGGAGGAAAGAGAGGGTTACGGTATGATAAGCACGCTGGAAGATTTTATAAGGGAATATACGAAAATAAAAGAAACGGGGTGGATACGGACCCATAGATCGGGGCCGACCGGGATCGGAAAGACGCTGGAGGATTTATTGGGAATCCCTGAAAATAACCTCGATCGGCCGGATTTTGGCGATTATGAATTAAAATCATGCAGAATGGATTCGCAGAGTATGCTGACCATGTTTACGCGCGCTCCCCAACCGCCGAGAGCCAATACATATCTGCGTGAAAAATACGGGTATTCCAGCGGCGCTTATGAGAACGATGAGAAGGTGCTTCATGCGACCCTGTCCGCCGATCGGTTTACGCCTATTGCAGGTACGGGCAATCTGCTGAGGGTTCGCGGTATGCCGGACGGCATATATGTGGAATCACAGGACGGAATAGAAAATGTCTTCTGGTCAAGAGAAGCACTCAGAAAATGCTTTGAGAAAAAATATAAAAATAAGTTTGTATATGCAAAAGCGTTATCCAGGGGAGCGGGCCCCGGCGAAGAATTTCATTTTGTCGAAGCTTACGAAATCTCCGGTTTTGATTATGACGCTTTTATCGCGCTGCTTGAAGCCGGTAAGATCTATGTCGATCTGCGGATCGGACAGTACCGCGAAGGCAGAAATAAAGGCAAAACCCACGATCATGGTACGGGCTTTAGGATCCGTGAAGCCGATCAGCAGCTGCTGTTTAAAATACAAAACCGGATCGTCTGATAATGTGCGCCGCGTTTATGCGCGGCGCGTTATCTTTTCCGCAGGACAACGATATGCTCGTTCGTCATTGTCGATGATTTTACGCCGCTCTCGTTAGTGGGAGAATTTAGGGAGGGCATAACTTTGTTGATGATATTTCTATCAATCGTATAAATATGCGAAAGATCATATTGGTCAGCAATTTCAGCAATGATCCGGTCGGTCATCAGGAGCTCGCCTTTAACGGTCCTGTTGCCGACTACCCAAAATTGATATCCGCCCGATTTGGTTTTGCCGGATATGGCAGAAATAGAATGGCATAGATCCAGGTAAAAACTATAGACGTCCCCGGCCCGCTCTAAATCAATGTTCTTGATCCGTTCCAGAGACGCTTTTAAGGCGGCGCTCGGTATGGTAAATTCAAAACCGTTTCTGTACTTGACGCCTCCCATCAATGTTTTATCAATACCCATGATCTCTTTTTCCGATAGATCAAAGAGCTCCAGCCATTGTAAAGACAATCTGCTGTATTCGCCGTATGCTACCGTAGTTCTGCTGTCCCCGTAAGGCGGCGAGGTTATGACCAGATCGACGGAATTGTCGGGGACGCTTTCCAATGACGCCGCGTTGCTGTTAAAGATGGAAACTACAGAATCGCTTTCCGTATCGGCGCAGGCTTCATTAAAAGCGTTCATTTTTTCAACATTACGATTTAAAATTGCTGTAAATTCATTTATAACGTCCGGCTCAAATTGGTCGACCTTATTTGCCGGCATACGGAACATTTTAAATTCGCCGTTGCGCCTATTGGAAACAAATCGTATGGTTTCGCTGAAAGCGGCAAATATAAAATCGCGGATATCTTTTCTGCCGATCTTGTTGATCTCCTCTTTTATCAGGGATAACAGCAAAATAACGCGGGGCTTAAACCAGTATCCGAGGTTCTTAAATTCCGGTATTTCAAGACCGATATGATTTTCTTGGACATATTTATGTAAATAGCTTGGCGCTTGGGAGCCCCACCCGTTTTTATCCGTCAGATCCAGACCGTAAACGCGCCGCATTATCTCATCCGCGCCGTCGATCTGAGGAGCAGAGCGGGCATAACGTTCTTTTATCTGCTCATACAGCGTCCGCACAGATTGTTGTAACTGTGTGATATCCAAACGGGTGGTCTTTACTTTGCTTAAAAATAAAGCCAATGGATTGATATCGTTGCCGTAAACGTTGTGTATTCCGGAGAGCATTCCTTCTACCAATACCGTCCCCGAGCCCATAAAAGGGTCAAAAATCGTTTCGACATTCTGTATTTCCTTTACCAGTCTTATAATGCTGCGGCTGATCGGACAAACCATCATAGCGGGATAGTTGTGGATCCCGTGCGTATATTCCCTGACGTCGGTATCTTTGAAATCCCAATACTCATTTGGCAAGGAGGATAAGGAGGATATCAGACGCTTATCGTTTGGCGTAAGAGCCCTTCCGCAGGGAGCCTTTTGGAGCATATCGGCGGCATTTACATGCGGTTTAGAAATCTCCCCTTCGTGAGTTTTAGTCTCGACCGTGCAGATCGTATCATTATGCCAGCCGCCGTGGGGAACGAGCAGGATCCTCTCTATTTCAAAGCCATACTTATATCCGATTCCTCCGCTGTTCCAGCCGAATGTGATCGCCTTTCCGCCTATCCTGACGATACGGGAGATCTCGCGCTTGTGATTTCCCCAAAAAGAAGCCTTTGTGGTATCCCACGTCACATCGTATCCTACTTTATTATAGCATTCGCTGACTTGTCTTGGCGAGTATGGCGGGTCATATAAAATTCCGTCGACCGAACCGCTTTCAAACATTTTCATAAAGTCCAAAGCGTCCATATGGTAGTCTGTATCAAATTCTAAACTCAGGTCGTTTGTAATGGAGGCAAGCTTGTTTTGGTTTGCGAACGGATCGATCCATAATCCGTCCGTTATCTCTTCGGTTATCAGATCGTGGATAGGCTTAATATCAAAGGTGTTTTTATTTGGCATGGCCCAGATACGTTCAATGAAAATATTTGTGCTGCGGTGTTTGCTTTGGGCTTCCACCTTTTTTCTCGCATCTGCGGGCTTTTCTGCGTTTTCAGGGATCGTCCAAACGTTGCCCACACGCTGAGCGCCTTCTATGCGCCCTTCCCTGCAGAGCACTTGTACCCTTCTCGGCGTCATATTCCATTTTTCGGCTGTCTGGGCAACGCTTAAATAGTTCATAGGGGCCTCCGTTGTTTGATACGCTGATTATATACTGAAATGCGAACAAAAGCAAGGGGAAGGAAAATAAATGCCGCGCAGAAAAACCGCTTGCACATTTTGGGGAGCGTGCTATAATATACTATATTAATTTGAAATTCAAAGTATTTGAAACGCAAAATAAGCGGATAAAATTCCCGATGGTGATGGAAAGAAAGGATGTCGTTATGAACTGGGATGATGCAATCAGGGACTTAGAGCAGAGAAGGGAGAAAGCGCTGCTTGGCGGCGGACAGTCGAAGATCGACAAGCAGCATAAATCCGGCAAGCTGACGGCAAGAGAAAGGATCGATATCTTACTGGATAAGGGGACTTTTGTGGAGATCGACGGGATGATAGAGTCCCGTATCGACGATTTCGATCTGGATAAGAAGAGAGTCCCGGGCGACGGCGTCGTGACCGGGTACGGCGAGATCGACGGCCGGCTCGTCTATGTGGTCAGCGAGGACTTTACCGTGATCGGCGGCACGCTGGGGGAATATCATTCCTTTAAGATATGCCGGATCCAGGATATGGCGCTGGAAATGAAAGCGCCCCTGATCTGTATCAACGACAGCGGCGGAGCTAGGATCGAAGAGGGGATCTCCTCCCTGAGCGGCTACAGCGGCATGTTCCTGCGCCATACGAGGGCTTCGGGCGTGATCCCGCAGATCGCGGTCATTTTAGGGCCGTGTTCGGGCGGGGCGTGCTATGCGCCGGCTATCTGCGACTATATCTTTATGGTAAGGGACATTTCCAAGATGTTCATCACCGGCCCGAATGTCGTCAAGACGGTCATCAATGAAGAGGTGTCGGTAGAAGAGCTCGGCGGCGCGCAGGTACATGCTCAAAAGAGCGGCGTGTCGCATTTTACCTACGATACGGAGGGCGAATGCCTGATGGGCGTCCGCAAGCTCCTTTCCTATCTGCCGAGCAACAATGAAGAAAAGCCGCCGGTGATCAAGCCGATCCGTGAAAAGCAATCGCTGCTCTTTGCCGTCAATAAAATGCTGAACAAGGTCGGCAATTTCGGCAAGACCTATCTGGAAAAAAGCGACGATCAGTGCGACAGGATCCGGGATATCGTGCCGGATAATTCCCGCCACCCTTACGACGTAAAAGAAGTGATAAATTGTATCGTAGATAATGACAGCTTTTTTGAGGTGCAGAAGGAATTTGCGGAAAACGCGGTCGTAGGCTGGGGACGCATGGAGGGCAGGACGGTCGGCTTTGTGGCGAATCAGGCGAACAGCAAGGCGGGCTCGCTGGATTATCACGCTTCCGATAAGGTGGCGCGTTTTATCCGCTTCTGCGACTGCTTCAATATCCCGCTCGTGACGCTGGTCGATGTGCCCGCATTCCTGCCCGGGACGGAGCAGGAGCATAACGGCATTATCCGTCATGGGGCGAAGGTACTGTACGCCTATTCGGAGGCGACGGTCCCCAAGATCTCGGTCATTATGAGAAAGGCTTACGGCGGCGCTTATATCGCCATGAACTCCAAAGAAATGGGGGCCGATCTCGTATATGCATGGCCGATCGCCGAGATCGCGGTCATGGGAGCGGACGGAGCGGTCAACATTGCCTTTAAGAGAAAGATCAAGGCGGCCTCGGATCCGGAAGCGATGCGCGAGCAGTGCAAGAAGGAATACGAAGAACGATTCCTAAATCCTTATGTGGCGGCGGCGAGGGGCTATGTCAATGAGGTGATTAAGCCGGAGGAGACCAGACTTTGTATCTTAAAGGGCCTGCGGGGACTCGAAGGCAAGAAGGTGGAGCTGCCAAAGAAAAAGCACGGGAATATCCCGTTATAGATGATAAGCGTAAAAATGCAGCCGCATGACTTTAGGTCATGTATGGCTGCATTGTTTTGTCCTTGCGCCGTATATGAAGCGGCTTAACAATAGCTGTTGAACATCATGCCGCTGTACGGGCTCGTGATATAGGGCGTGACAAAATTCCTGCCCGGATTTTTATAGGCGACGATCTTCCGATTTACATAGTACATCGGGTTTAAGGAGATCTGATTGGTCTTGCGGAAGAGAGAATCCGCAAATTCGCGTACGGAAGAGATCGTCTGTTTTACGTCCTCGGTTTCCATAGACTGCGCGAACGCCTGCGAGTTTAGGGTGAGAGCGCCGGATTCGCTGATATTGACCCCCATATTCCCCAGACCGTCCCGGTAGATGGAGGCAATGCCGCGCATTTCACGCAGCAGACGGTTGCTCCGCGCCTGCTTATCGGCGTTCTGGGAAGCGGTATCCAAAAAGGAATTATAGCCTTCGATCAGCTTATTGATATTTTCGCCTGCGGATTCCACATCGTTCTTTACGCTGATAAGAGCGGTCTGCCCTTCCACCGGGCTGATACCGTTGAGCGTCAGCTCGTAGGTCTTTTCCAGTGTAAAATGATTGGAAGAGGTGCTGCGCTCTACGCCGTTGATGACAAGCTCCGCATTCGTGGAAGGCCGCGTTACCTCCCCGATACCGAAATAGTCGACCGAACCGGACGTCCTGCTCGAATGCGTATCGGATACGGTAAAGAGGCTTTCCTTTCCGATCGGGACTCCGGTGGAGGAAGAGACGAGACGAAGCGCCGACAGATCGTCCTGCGTTTCTACAGAGGCTTCGACGCCGATGTCCGCATTGGAGATCAGGCGCGCCAGCTTTTCCTGTATGCTCCGATTGGTATCTCCCTCCTGAATGTTATATTGAAACTCATAATTCATATTATGAATGCTGATATCGAACGAATAGGTGCCGTACGGAAGCTGCAGGCCGTCCGATTTCAAGAAGGCTCCCATATTGACCTGCGGGGAAGCCAGCGCGCGCACCTCGATGTCAAAGGAAGGGATATCCGCGTCGTTATCGGCGTTTCCGATATACTGCGCGCTGATCATGTCTTCGTTGCTGGAATGCGCCACCTTTTTGCTCAGGAGCTCTTCCTCGTCCAGACCGCCGAGGGAAGCGATGATATTGTGAAGCTCCCGCGCCCCTTCTTTTACGCCGATCGCATAGATCTGGGATTCCCGGTTGTTATCCTGAAGATAGAGAGGGGATTCTTTATTCAGCTTGACGATGGAGTTATAGATATCGCGCAGCTCGCTTTTCTTGTGCGTGTCATATTTAGACACGGAACTGTGCGCATAGGTAGTCAGATAGTGATTATATACCGTATTAAGAGCAAGCATATCCGCCATAACCGCCCCTCCTTTCTTCCGTGAAATCCGTGTGCGCTTCTGCCGTTTCTGTGATAAAGATATGGGCGGACGATGGCATCCGTTCCGCGCCGCGCCCATATTATGCAGGAATCTATTTTCACCCCTCGTCTGATCTGTGCTCCGAGAGGGATGCGCAGAGATTCAAATCGGAAAATGTCTGCGAAAGCAGACCCGAATCCTGCGCCAAAACCCGTAAGCGGGTCTTGCATTTCTGATATTCCATGATCTTATAGATAGTGCTATTATATCATGGAAGGCAGAAACAGGCAAGAGAA
>CANQTG010000065.1 GCA_947626715.1 uncultured Lachnospiraceae bacterium
CTGCCTCCCTCTGACTGCTCTGTCTGACTGCCCTGCCATGGCTCGTCTTGTGAGGGTAGATTCAGCCCTGCTGCAACAAGGATGCAGACAAATATTGAAGCGAGTATCGCTATGGCTTTGAAACCACGCCCGGTTGCCGGTTCCTTTTCAGACCTCTTTCCAATCCTGCAAAGCAGCTTGTTTATGTAATACGCCGCCGCCGCAAACAGGCCGATCATGGCGGCAGTTTCGGCCAGATAAGCGGCTGGCGATTTTGTCTCGTCGAACATCACAAAATGCGTCTTCAGAAACAGATAGTCCGCCATGCGCTGCACGATAAAAGCGTAAATTCCATATATAGCCAGAGCAGCGGCAACAAAGCGGAGAAAGCACGTCCTCGCTGCGCTTTTGCCTGTCAGGTGGAACAGCCTTCTGCCCATTCCCATAAACAGCTCCATGTGCATCCCAAAATGGGCCGACATAAGGATCAGTCCCCAATGGGAGGAGAACAGATGAAGCTGCCTTGCCAACATCATTCCGCCGCGCAGATCGAGAAAACGAAAAACAAAACCGGACATCATGATTCCGCTGAGAAAGAGCGCGGCCATATCCAGCATAAGCAGCAGATTCAGCGTCGTGCTAAAGGCACGGGACGGGGTATATGTCCCTTTCATAAATCCTTTCCACCAGCGCAGATTTAGAAGCTGGTGCGCAAGAAACAGCGCCAGCATAGCGCTGCCGAGCCATTCGTGCACTTCCTGCCCGGTGAGTATCTCTGCCATCAGAAGCGGCAGAAGAACGATCATAGCAAGATCGACGATTCGTTTTAGGATTTGTTTTGGCTGCTTCATCAGATTCTCCCTTCTGCCGCCATACTGCTGTTTCTCTTATCAAGCGGCCAGATGAGGACGCCTTGTGCCGGGACAAATCGGCACAGACGTATTTAACGGGGTTTTACTTAGCTGATTCCAAGCCCGTCCGCCCATTCCATCACATCCTCGGCGGACGCGCCGGCGGAAAAGCGCTGTCCGTCAAGCCATACGGCTTTGTCCGCGGTTTTTCGCAGCGCCGAGTCGCTGTTTCCGAATCCGCTGCTTGCGGAGGTGCAGAACGCCGCCAGCGTCTTGCCGGAAAAATCATAGCTCTCGATAAAGGTGCTCATGATCCGCGGCGCTTCGCCCCACCAGATGGGATAACCGATGAGCACAACGTCATACTGTTCCATATTTTCCACAGAACCGGAGATCGCGGGACGAATGTCGGGATCGTTCATTTCCACAGACGAACGGCTCTCGGAATTGCCGTAGTCCAGATCCTCGTCCGTATAAGGCTGCTGGGGCGTGATCTCATAGAGGTCAGCGCCAAGCCCGTCGGCGAGCTTCTGCGCTATGCCCTCGGTATTGTTTGTAGCGGAGAAATAAGCTACTAAGATTTTACTGTCCTTAGGCCCGTTATCCGATTCGGAAGCGGGACTGTCCATATCCGGCGCGGCGTCCGACATGTTATCGGGTTGCCCGCTTTCCTCTCCTGCTTCGGATAATGCCTCGGGCTGCTCCTGCGTCTGTGATTCTTCCGCATAATTCTGCGGCGGCTCGGCATTTGCGACATTTTCCGCAGTCTCCTTACCTTCGCCGCAGGCGGCGAGAGACAGCGCCATCAGGATAGCAAGGAAACCTGCCGCGATCTTTTTTCTTTTCATTTTAATCCTCCGTACTGTTCCTCATCTACCGGCTCGAGCCATTCATTTGAACCGTTTTCACCCGGCACCTCAATCGCCAGATGGGAAAACCAGCTATCCGGCGCGGCGCCGTGCCAGTGTTTGACGCCCGCGGGGATATTGATGCAGTCGCCCGGCTTCATTTCTTTCGGCTCTTTTTCCCACTCTTGATAGTACCCGCGTCCACCGACGCAGATCAGGATTTGTCCGCCGCCTTTGTCGGCGTGGTGGATATGCCAGTTGTTCCGGCAGCCCGGCTCAAAGGTCACGTTGAAAATGCCCACCTGCTCTTTCGATACGGGAGCGAGATAGCTCTGTCCTGTAAAATACTGTGCGAAGCCGTCGTTGGGCGCGCCGATGGGGAACAGGATCGTATTTTGATAGCTGTCCTTTTCCGTCAGTTCCGGCGCGGCCTCGTTCCATACCTCCTTTGCCAGCCGGAACACCGCCCATGCTTTCGGCCAGCCTACATAAAAGCCGACATGGGTCACAATCGCGGCGATCTCCGCGCGGGTTACGCCGTGAGTCTTGGCATTTTCCAGATGATAGATGAGCGAGGAATCTGTGATCCCGGAGCTCATCAGCGCCACCACGGTGATGATACACCGGGTTTTCAGGTCGATGTCCTGATTGTTCCAGTTCTCGCCAAAGAGAATGTCGTCGTTATAGTGGGCAAAATCTGGCGAAAAGCCGCCCAGCTGATCTCTGCCCGCAGTTTGTGTGATTTTTTCCATTTTGTTTCCCTCCTGATATAAAATGTGTAGAATCTGTTTTTTGTTAGCTATGTCTTTTGCCGAATGTCCCGGCAGCCTGTTCCGGTATGATTTCTGCAGCTGGAAATAGTTTCTTCTGCGGTCTATACGACATTTCCGGCTTTCTGTTTCCCATTCTGCGCCATCACGCCGACAAGGGGATGCGGGATATACAGTTCCTCCAGATAATTGATCTCGTCCTGCGTCAGTTCCAAATCGACCGCTTTCACCGCGCCTTCCACATGGGAAAGCTTGGTCGCGCCCACCACGGGAGCGGTCGTTTTTGTCAAAAGCCATGCAAGGGAGATCTCCGTCATGGAGACGCCCCGCCGCTCAGCCAGTTCTGTTACGCGGGCAATGACTTTTCCGTCCGCCTCTGCAGTAGCGTCATATTTCCCTTTTGCATAGGTATCCTGCTCCAGCCGTTTCGACGTTTCACCGGGATGCTTAGAGAGCCGCCCTCCCGCAAGGGCGCTGTAAGGCGTCATGGCGATATTCTGGTCGGCGCAGAAAGGAACCATTTCCTGCTCTTCCTCGCGGGCGATCAGGTTGTAATGTCCCTGAACGGACACAAACTCTGTCAGCCCGTGCTCCCTCGCGTAAAAGTTTGCTTTGGCAAGCTGCCACGCAAAGCAGTTAGAGATCCCGATATAGCGGGCTTTTCCCGCTTTGACCGCGTTATGCAGCCCCTCCATGATCTCCTCCATCGGCGTATGGTAGTCCCACATATGATAGATATAGAGATCGACATAATCCATGCCGAGATTGGAAAGGCTCTGCTCGAGATAAGTTTTGATATGTTCCTGTCCGCTGATCCCGGCGTCGATCTCCTCCTGCGTCCGGGGCGTAAACTTGGTTGCGATATAAAAATCGTCCCGTTTTGCAAAGTCCCGCAGCGCACGCCCGACGTATTGTTCGCTGGTGCCGTTCTGATAGACGATGGCGGTGTCGTAGAAATTGATCCCCAACTCAAGACCGCGCCGGATGATCTCTCTTGTCTGCGCCTCGTCCACCGTCCAGCTATGCTGTCCGGCGGCCGCGTTTCCAAAGCCCATACAGCCCATGCAGATACGGGAAACCTTCAGATCGGATTTCCCCAGATTCGTATATTCCATAAAAATCCTCCCTTCTTTTTAATCTTTAAGGAGACCCCTCACACAGTTGTATGTGATCTCATAAATGGTCATAAACACATAGTTCACGCCCGCCTGCTCCATCGCCGTCCGCTGCTTCTCATTGACCACCGTATAGGGGTAGATCCCGAACATGAACGGGAAAAAAGTATATAAAAAACGCTGTTTTTCGACGATCGGCATTTGGGGGAAATACTGTTCCAGACAGCGCGTGACCGCGCGCAGGGAGCCGCCGTAGGCTGTTTTAAACTCCGTGAGCCGTTCGAGCCGACTGCTGCTCTCCAGATCATAATGGTTCATCGACATGATCTTGAGAAGCTGCCCCCGCTTTTCCAGAGAATGGGCCAGCTGATCGGCAAATTCATCTTTGGTAAGCGCGGCGTTTTCCTCCATTATGCGGTTTAGGTCGGCGATCCAAAGCTCGTTTTCCCTCTGCAGTAAGGCAAGGAATATTTCTTCCTTTGTCTGAAAATAGTTATAAATAGAAGTTCTGGTGAGGCTCGTCGCGTTTCCGATATCCTTTAACGTAATTTCCTTAAAGCTTTTTGTCTGATATAATTTCTCGCAGGCATTGACGATCTCTTCCTTTCTTGCGTTTGTAAGCTCCGGCGATCCCTTCGGCATCTCGCTTCCTCCCTATTTTTTTATACGATAAGTTTCCGCATGAATGTTTGTCTTTCCCTCCGCGGAAGCGATACCATCCTCTGCGCGCATCCGAAAAGGGCCGCCGCTGCGATCATCATAAACAAAACAATGATTTTCTGTTTCATGCTTTTGTTTTACCCTCCTGCGATTTCCCGTTCATTGCGCCGATCACCGCGATCGGCATAGGATAAAGGGCGAGCTTGGAACCGATATTTTTCTTCATAGCAAGATACCTCCGTATTTGTTCTGACACCATGTCAATACGAAGCGTAACACTATTCTGACGCCGTGTCAATATGTTTTTCAAAAAAATTTCCGTCCACATTTTTTCTTTGTGGACGGAGAGATTAAAATCCTGTTATTGTGATTTTTCTTAAAGTGATAGCAGGGCGGGGCAGGAATGTCCAGAAAGAGTTAGGGGATAGAGACGGAGAAATCTTGTGAAAAATAAGAAGGCGGGGTATAATACTTCTATCCATTGCGGATATGCGCAGAGAGACGGTATGGAATCTAGGCGTTGGGAAACGGGGACATATTATGCGTTACATTGGCGGAAAGGCTTTGCTGCTTGGCCACATTATCGATACGATAAAAAGAGAAACGGAAAACGTCGAATCGGTCATCGACATTTTCTCCGGCTCGGGGGCCGTCGGAAACGCGTTGAAGGCAAACGGATACCGCGTATGGTCAAACGATTTTTTGTATTTCAGCTATGTGCTCGCCAGAGGGACTATCGGCGTGTGCAGGGAGCCTGCGTTTAAACATTTTGATTTTGACGTCATTGATTATCTGAATGATATTTCTTTGGAGAATACCGCCTATCCTCTTGAAAAATGCTTTATCTATAACCATTATTCCCCTAATGAGAATTGCGGGAGAATGTACTTTCAGAATAAAAACGCTGTAAAGATCGATCTGATCCGGATGCAGATCGAGGACTGGAATACGGCGGGCCTGCTTTCGGAGGACGAGTATTATTATCTGCTGGCCGCTTTGATCAACGCGGCGCCTTATGTGGCCAATATCGCGGGCGTGTTCGGGGCGTATCTGAAATTTTGGGATAAGCGCACCTATAATACGCTGCATTTGGAGAGACCGCGGATCGTCGAAACGGAGAAAGAAATGCTGTGCACGAATGCGGATTATACGCAGATATTGGGCGAGCGATATGATCTGCTGTACGCAGACCCACCCTATAATTCGAGGGAATATCTGCCCAATTATCATATCCTTGAGACGATTGCGCGATATGACGATCCAGAGCTGTACGGCGTGACGGGAATGCGGGATTATAAAGACCAAAAGAGCGTTTTCTGCAAAAAGAACGCCGTATATCATGCGTTTGAAACCCTGATCCGGGATTGTAAAAGCAGGTATCTGCTGATCAGCTACAATAACGAAGGAATGATCGGTACGGACGAATTGTCAGAGCTGTGCAGAAAGTATGCGGCCGGGGATTCCTTCCGCCTTATCGAAATAGATTACAGAAGATATCAGAATAAGATTCCGAACCGAAAAGCGGGATTGAAAGAACAGCTTTATTTTTTGAGGAGGAACGAATGGGATACATAAAAGCGCCCATGAACTACATAGGAAATAAATACAGGATCATGGGGCAGATACAAAAGTGGTTTCCTAAAAAGGTAGAGCTCATGGTTGACATATTCTGCGGGGGCTGCGACGTAACCTTTAATACGAGCGCCAGAGAGCATATAGCCAATGACCTGAATTTTTTTGTGATAGATATTTATAGGGAATTTCAACGTCTGGGAGTAGAAGAGGCCATACATAGGATTGATGATATTATCGATGAATGGAAGCTGACAAAAGAGAATAAGGACGCTTATGAACGCTTTCGGGAGCATTATAACGCCACGAAGAACCCGCTGGATCTGTATGTGCTGATGTGCTACAGCTTTAATTATCAGTTCCGGTTTAATTCGGCTCATGAATACAATAATCCTTTTGGTAAAAACAGAAGCTCCTTTAATGAGGTCATGAGATATAATCTGCGCAAATTGCAGGGTGTCATTGAACAGGTGCGTTATACCTCCTATGATTTTCGGGAGTTTGATTATAGTTTTATGAAAAAAGGGGATTTTTTGTACGCGGACCCGCCGTATTTGATAACCCGCGGGAGCTACAATGACGGAAAGAGAGGCTTTAAAGGCTGGAAAGAAGCGGATGAGAGGGCCTTGTATGATATACTGGATGGATTGAACGACAAGGGGATAAAATTTGCCTTATCCAATGTTTCCCATCATAAAGGGATGGTAAACGAGATTTTAATGGATTGGAAAAAAGAACGGAAATATCATATGCATAAGATAAACTTTAATTATGATAACTGCAATTACCATACAAGAAACAGCGCTGGCATAACGCAGGAGGTTTTAGTTACGAATTATTAGCGGGGGTTTGATATGGCGGAAAGAACTTTTGGATGGATACAGGAGGCATATAAGATCGGCAGCCTAAAGAACGTGAGTCAGCAAAGCCGCGATCGATACGGTTAAGGCTTTCCCTGCGCAAGCGGTATCTATCCGTCGCGAACGGAACGGACAGGGCAGCGGGGGCGTGCTATAATAGAGACGTAGTTTAGGCGCTTTGCGGAGATTATATCAGAACCCGGCGCAAAGCGGCCATGATCTGCATAGAAAGAGAGGAGGAAATCTATTTTGAAAAAACGATCGGATACGAAGATGAGATTGCTTGTAAGCCTCGCGGTAACGTTTGCCCTTTGTATCTGCGGGGGCGGCAGCGTTTTCGCGCAGCAGCCTGCGGGAGAGGGGGACGCCGCGCCTGTAGAGCGCGGGCCCGCGACGGTGACGATCTATTCGACCAACGATATCCACGGCGTCGTGGAGGAGGATGCGGAAGAAGGCGTGATCGGCCTGCCTAAGATCGCGGGCATTGCCGCTTCGACGGAAAACGCGATCCTCTTAGACGGCGGGGACGCCACGCAGGGCGCGAGCTTCGCTACGGTTGACAACGGGGCGCACGTGATCGACGTTATGAACGCCGCGGGATATCGGGCGATGGCGGCTGGGAACCATGAATTTGATTATGGCGAGGAGGCGCTTTTGGCGAACGCGCAAAAGGCGCAGTTCCCGATCCTTTCCGCCAATACCCGAAAGGACGGCGCGCCGCTTCTTGACTGCCATACGGTCGTAGAGGCCGGAGGATATCGGATCGGTATCGTCGGGCTCACGACGACTGCGACCGCGACTTCGACGAATCCCGAAAAATTAGGGGGCGTCAGCTTTGAAAATGTGATCGAGACCGCAAAAGCCGAGATAAACGAGCTTTCAGGGAGCGTGGATGCGATCGTGCTCTTGACGCATCTTGGGGATAATCCGCTCGCGACGGGCGTTACTTCCGAGGAGCTCATAGAGGGGCTCTCCCCGGAGGAGGCAGAGAAGGTCGCGGCCGTTATCGACGGGCACAGCCATACGATCGAGGAAAACGTCTGCGGCGGGATCCCGATCGTGCAGGCCGGAACCCGCAATACCGCTCTTGGCGTGGTCACGCTCCGCTTTGACGGAAAAGGCGGCCTGAAGGCCCGGGGCGAGGTATGGGATTATGAAAAGGCCGCGTCCTTTGCCCTGACCGAATACGGTCAGGCGGTGGAATCGGTAGTCTCCGCGGTATATGACGGCTGCGCCGCGCAGATCAAGCCTGTCCTGTCGCAGGAGATCGCCCGCGCCAATGCGCCCGTCTGGGGCGGTTACATTTACTATGATTATGCCGAGCCGCGGATCGTGGAAACTACGATGGGCGATCTGGTAGCGGACGCGTTCCGGTACTACGGCGAGATCTTTGCGAAAAAGAACGCTTTGCCCATTCCCGTGATCGGCGTGGAGAACGGCGGCGGGATCAGCGCCACCCTTCCTTATGGCGCGATTACGCGGGGAGATATCCTCAATGCGTTTAACCACGGCAATACGGTGGACGTTATCAGGGTCTATCCGTCGCAGATCTATACCGCGCTGGAGCTCGGGCTTTCCATGACCGGGCAGGACGAGAGCGGACGCCTTCTGAGCGAAAAGCCCTCCGGCAGCTTCCTGCAGGTCTCCGGGATCTCTTACGCTTACGATCCTGCGGGAGAGAAGGGAAATAAGGTAACGGCGGTTGTCCTTGACGACGGTACGCTCCTTTCCCGAGACGACAAGGAAACGCAGCTATTGGTCGTTACCAACAATTATGTGACGACCTTTGAAGGATTTAACTCTACCATGAAATTTGGCGAGCTGGGCGGAGAGGACGTCATCGTTATGGATTATATCCTGCACCTGACGAACGACGGAAAGGATGCGCTGACCATAGACAGGCCGGCGGGGAGGATCCTGATCGCGAACGACAGATCGCCGGAGATGTACGACGTCGTGATCCCGATACGGACGCCGGACGGCGGCAGCTATGATTTCTCGGGGACGGAATTTGAGATCTCCGTGGACAACGGGGCTCCGCAGAAGGTCGTCTGCGCCGCGGACGGTCTGCACCTGACGGTTTCCAAAGGCGCGCATACCTTCTATCTTACGCAGTCGGCCGACGACGTGCCGGTCTATATGAATAATTATTCCGGCTCCGGCACCGTCACGACCGCCGACGGATATTACCATCTCTATTTTACGGTGGATCCGAGCGGCATAAAATAAAAGCAGAAACGCTGCGCGCAGGGGTTTCCCCGCGCGCAGTAAATTTCATGAAAGAAAACGGGAATCGCTATGTCTGTAAAATTGATCGCAACCGCCCTGTATAACGCGGGGCTGACGGCGGCTGTCTATACCGCCGTCAGGAAAACGTCCTTAGGGAAGCTCTCATATCGAAAAAAACAATGGATCATAGGGATCCTGTTCGGTATCATGGCGGCGTTTGCCAGTACCAGACTCGCCGGCATAGACGTCGGGGAGGGCGTGATCATGAACGTCAGGGACGCCGCGCCGCTTTGCGCGGGCCTTATCTTTGGCGGGCCCGCGGGGATCATCGCGGGCGTGATCGGCGGGGTTTACCGTTATGTTTCGGCTATCTACGGCCTTACGGGGACGTATACGCAGGTCGCGTGCTCGACCGCTACGATTTTGGCGGGCATGATCGCCGCCCTGCTGCGTAAATTTATGTTTGACGGGAAAACGCCGGGCTGGATCTACGGCTGCGGTATCGGTATGCTGTGCGAGGTCATCCATATGCTGCTCATCTTTTTCACGAATGCGGACGACCCGGCTACGGCGTTTTATTTCGTAAAGGTATGTTCGCCGCCGATGATCCTGTGCAACGCCGTTTCGGTGGGCATTGCGGTCTTTGCCGTATCGATCCCCGGCTGGTCTGGGAAAAGGGCGATAGCGGGGAAGCGGCATATTTCCCGGATCTTCCAGACGTGGCTTTTTATCTGTATCGTGGCCGCATACGCTCTGACCGGTATTTATACCTATGTCCTGCAGAGCCAGATGTCCAGTAAGGAGACGGAATCGGTGATCGAGAGGAATATCGACGATGTAAAGCAGGATATCGTGGATATGTCGGACGAAAATCTCCTCGCCAAGACCAGAAGGATCGAGATAGAATATCTGCGCTCAAAGGATAAGAGCGCGCGATTTCTCTCTCTTCTGGCAAAGGCGTACGATGTGTCGGAGATCAATATCGTCGATGAGAGCGGCCATATCGTAAATACGAACATACCGGAATATATGGGCTTTGATATGAACGAAAGGCAGCAGTCCGCGGAATTTCTCCGGCTCCTTGAGGACGGAGCGGACTATTATATTCAGGAATACCAGCCTCGGGCCTACGACAGCAAAACGGGGCGCAAGTACGGCGGCATCGTGCTTGCGGAGGGCGGATTCCTTCAAGTGGGCTACGACGCGGACGAATTTCGGGCCGATATCGGCAGCACCGTGAGCAGGATCGCCAAGAACCGCCATATCGGGGAAAACGGTTTTATCGTGCTCTGCGGTGAGGACTGGAAGGTGGTCAGCGAGGGCAGCCCATATTTTGGAACGGATCTAAGGACGCAGGGGATCTGGCCGGAGGCGGGCGGGGAACGGGAGATCTTTCCCCTGCGCTTAAACGGCGCGCTGCATTTGTGCGAATATGAGTTTACCGAGGGCTATTATATCTTCGGCGCGATCCCGGAATCGGAAGCCTTGTTTATGCGGGACGTTTCCGTTTATTTGAGCTCCTTTATGGAGATCCTGATCTTTGCGGCCTTGTTTGGACTGGTCTACTTCCTGATCAAAGAGCTGATCCTTAACAATCTGGTGGAGGTGACGCGGGCCCTTTCCAAGATTGCGGGAGGCAATCTTGATATCAGCGTGAACGTGCGCGCGAACGAGGAATTTGCTTCGCTCTCGGACGATATCAACTCTACGGTGGATACGCTCAAGCGCTATATCTCCGAGGCGGAGGCGAGAATCGACGCGGAGCTGGAATTTGCAAAGCAGATCCAGCATTCCGCCCTTCCGTCGGTCTTTCCGCCCTATCCCGACCGCAGGGAATTTGATCTTTACGCGAGAATGGACACCGCGAAGGAGGTCGGCGGCGATTTTTACGATTTCTATATGCTCGACGATTCGACCGTCGCCTTTCTGATCGCGGACGTATCGGGCAAGGGGATCCCGGCGGCCATGTTTATGATGAAAGCGAAAACGATCATAAAGGATCTTGCGGAAAGCGGTCTGGAGGTCAACGAGGTCTTTACGCAGGCCAATAAAAAGCTGTGCGAGAATAACGGCGCGGGAATGTTCGTGACCGCGTGGATGGCCGTCGTCGATCTGAAAACAGGGCTTATGCGCGTAGCGAACGCGGGGCATAATCCGCCCATTTTCCGCCGCGCAGGCGGGAAATTTGCCTATGAGAAAGAGCGGGCGGGCTTTGTGCTGGCCGGTATGGAGGGGACGCGCTACCGCAAGATCGAAATACAGCTCATGCCCGGAGACCAGATCTATCTCTATACGGACGGCGTAACGGAGGCCACCGATAAGGAGAAGCGGCTCTACGGGGAGGAGCGCCTGCTCAGCTTTTTAAATTCTCTGGAGGGAGAGGAAGCCGGCGTAGAATCCGTATGCGGGGCCGTAAAGCGCGACGTGGATCGTTTCGTCGGCGACGCGCCCCAGTTTGACGATATCACGATGGTAAGCTTCCGGCTTAATTTTATACGGGAGCCGTGAAACCTGATTTTTGCGGAAGAAAAGATTGATTCCTGACGGTTCCGCCTATATAATGGATAAGTACGAGGGGGACGCTCTGCGTCCCCCGAATAGATTGACAGCCGTCTGTATCGGCCGGAGGTGCTGCCCTGTGAGGATAAAGCTGAAAAAAGGCCTTCTGATCGCGGGCCTGAGTTCGTTTCTTATGATGAATCTGTTTTTGACATACGATATCGCCGCGTCCGCGACGGACTATGAGGCGATGGAAGAGGAGCAGCGCGCCCTTCCCATCGAATCCAACAGCTATGAGGACTGGCCGGACGGCCCGGCGGTCAGCGCGGCGGGCGCGATCCTGATGGAAGCGGAGACGGGTACGGTATTATATGCAAAGAATATCCACGAACACCAGTATCCCGCGAGCGTGACCAAGATCCTGACCTGCCTGATCGGCATGGAGAGGTGCGAGATGGATGAGGACGTCGTCATGTCCCATGAAGCCGTGTTCAGTATCCCGCGGGACAGCTCCAATATCGGACTGGACGAGGGAGAAGTCATCACGGTGGAACAATGCTTGTACGGGATCCTCGTAGGCTCCGCGAACGAAGCCGCCAATGCGCTGGGCGAGCATATCAGCGGCAGCATAGAGGATTTTGTCGCGCTGATGAACGAGCGCGCGGCGGAGCTGGGCTGCAAGGACAGCCATTTTGTGACGACGAACGGCCTGCACGACGAGCAGCATTATACCACGCCGTATGATCTGGCCCTTATTGCGCGGAAATTCTTTGACAATGAGCTGCTGTGCAAGATGTCGTCCACGCCGAGCTATCAGATCCCGCAGTCCCCGACGCAGCCGGACGACGACCTTTATGTCAATACGCATAATAAGTTCTTAGCCGGAGGCGGCAAATATCATTACGAGTATCTGGTCGGAAGCAAGACCGGTTTTACCAGCGATTCCAGACAGACGCTGGTCACATGCGCGGAAAAGAACGGAATGAAGCTGATCTGCGTGGTAATGCGGGAGGAATCGCCCCATCAGTATGAGGATACGATCAGCCTGTTTGACTACGGCTTTTCCAATTTCCAGAAGCTGAACGTCGCGGCGTATGAAACGAATTATACGGTGGAAAATAATAATTTCTTCGAGACGGAAAACGACGTGTTCGGGGCTTCCAGCCCAATCTTAAAGATCGATCCCGAGGATACGGTGGTGATCCCGGTCACGGCGGTCTTTGACGATATGGATTCCGAGCTTTCCTATGACACGGCCTCGGAGAATACGATCGCCGAGATCCAGTATACCTATCATGGGCTCCCGGTGGGAAGCGCGAGCATAGAGCTTGCGACGGACGAGATCGAAGGAAGCGCGTTTGACTTTGGCGAGCAGCCGGAGGGACAGACGGAAAACGCGGATACGGAAGGCGCAGGCGCACAGGAAGCACAGGGCACGGAAAGCATAGAAGCACAGGAGGCACAGGGCGCGGAGGCGGAAAGCATGGGAGCGCAGGACGCGGCGGACGGCGCGGAGACGGAAAAAGAGGAGAAGGACGGCGAAAAGACGGGCGGGGGACACAGGATCATTTTTGTCAACGTCGAAGTGGTGATCGCGTGGATCCTCGGGATCGCGGGAGCCTTGATCCTGATCTTTGTGCTTAAGGCGATCATAAGCAATTACCAGTTCGCCAAGCGCAGGCGCGCGCCCTCCGGGCCGGTAAAGCCAAAGGGCAAGAAGAAAAAGAAAAAAAGGATATCCTCGCCGTTTGAGGATTTTGATTTCTAAATGAAAAAAATGACGGAGGCGTCAGGAGGATTTGGAGCGGATGCGTTTTTCACGCCGCAGCTCCCGTATCCGCTCCTGACGCTCTTTTATTTTGCGCGCGTCCTCGTCCGAAACGAATTTCAGGGTCTTTACGATATAAACGCCGTCATCTCCGGCATCCCGTCGTATCCGTATCTTTCCTTTCATATATCCGTGGACGTCGCAGAAGGAAAGGCTGTAATAATGCTTCCCATTGGGCGTAAACCAGCGTATCTTACGCTTGATGTTCTTATGGCAGTAATAGCATTTGGTACTGCACACCTCGCGGTCCTTCAGCGCGTCCTGCTTATCCGCGAATTTGCGGGAAATGTATTTTGCATAATCGTCGAAAACGATGTGAACCTCGTCTTTTCGGGAAGAGGGCTTTTGAAAAAGATCGAAGGAGATATTGCTTTCAATGTCGTGGTCGAGCCGCTGCAGCACCTTAGCCGTATAGTAAGCGTCGCTGAAGGCGCGGTGAAACGGGATATCCTTTTCGATCTTGAGAAAGTCGATCGCGTGTTCCAGACTGCGGCGCGACTTTTTGTCCTCGCAGGAAATGCTGAAGAGCTTCTGTACGTCTAAAAACGGCAGGGGGCCGTGGGAAAGGGGCGGCATATGATAGTAGGCCATGTTGCGCTGGAGCTCCGTTAGGTCGAGAGGCCCCCACGTGCAAAAGGTCACGTCGCTGCCGCACCATGCAAGGAAGCGCTTTGCCACGTTGGGAAAGCGGTCCGCGTTTTCCAGCTCATCCATCTTTAAGTGGATGAGCTTTCCGGTGATACGGTGCATTTTCTGATAGACGCTGGGACGGATCAGCTCATGAAAGCTGCCGATTTTGCGCTTGGCGTCATCGAGCTTGACGGCGCCGATCTCGATGATCTCGAAAGGAATAGCGGAAACCTCGCCCTCGGGCGTGCTGCTCTGGTTCCATTCCAGATCGAATACGATATAATTCATGGCCTGCTCCTTCCGACAAAGACGGCGACGCTCCGCTCCTTCATGACAAAGGTATCCGCGATACGGGGCGCGTTTTGCTCAGAGAAGAAGGAATCCTTCTTGTAAGGCGTTCCCGTATTTACCATAAGACGCCATGAAAAGTTGACGGGAAGATAGGGAAGACGGATCTCGATCTCCTCCCAATAGGCGTTGATACACAGATAGACGATGTCCTCGCGGCGGTTCTCGCGGTCATAGCCCGCATAGAGGATGCCGAGCGTTTTGGTGTCGGCGGTGGTCTCGGTATACTCCGGCGCGCCGTTGTGTATACTGATAAAATCGTAATTGGTGCCGGACTGCTCCAAATTTTTGCGGATCGCGGGGTGCTGCTTGCGGAAAGCGATCATATAACGGAAAAAGCGGTAAAGGTGCCGGTTTTTCTCAAGAAGCGACCAGTCTAACCACGAGATGAGATTGTCCTGACAGTAGGCGTTGTTATTGCCAAACTGGGTGTTTCCAAATTCGTCCCCGGCGGGGAACATGGGCGTGCCGCGGCTGCACAGGAGCACGGCGCAGGCGTTTTTGATCATGCGGTAGCGCAGATCTAGGATCTCGGGATCGTCCGTCTCGCCCTCCGCGCCGCAGTTCCAGCTGCGGTTGTCGTCGCTCCCGTCGGTATTGTTCCAGCCGTTGTCCTCATTGTGCTTATAATTATAAGAATAGAGGTCGTAGAGCGAAAACCCGTCGTGGCAGGTGAGGAAATTGACGGAGGAATTGTGCCCGCCCCGTTCGGGAGAGTACAGGTCGGGAGAGCCGGTAATGCGCAGCGCCGCCTCGGGAGCCGCCCAGAGGTCGCCCTTTAGGAAATTGCGCAGACTGTCCCTGTATTTGCCGTTCCATTCCGCCCAGCGGTTCCAAGAGGGGAACGCGCCCACCTGATACAGGCCGCCCGCGTCCCACGCTTCCGCGATCAGTTTGGTATCGCTCAGGATCGGGTCGAAGGCAAGCTGCTTTAAAAGGGGCGGGTTATCCATCGGGGAGCCGTCCTCGTTGCGCCCGAGTATCGTCGCAAGGTCGAAGCGGAAACCGTCGATACGGTAATTGGTGACCCAGTAATGGAGACATTCCAGTATCATCTGCTGGACCATCGGGTGATTGCAGTTGAGGGTGTTGCCGCAGCCGCTGAAATTATAGTAATAGCCCTCCGGGGTCAGGATATAATAGATATTGTTGTCAAATCCCTTAAAGGAGATATAGGGGCCGAGTTCGTTCCCCTCTGCGGTATGGTTGAACACGACGTCGAGGATCACCTGAATGCCGTTTGCCTTGAGCTCGCGAATGAGCTCCTTGAGCTCCGTGCCCTCGCGGTTGG
>CANQTG010000066.1 GCA_947626715.1 uncultured Lachnospiraceae bacterium
TATCTGCAATCGCTTGGCTTTAACGTGACCAACGACATTTTTGCGAAAAACGCATGGTACTTCCGCAATGCGATGGTGCGTGCAAATTATAACAACTTAAAAAAAGGTATTCATGAAACAACGGAATTTCTTGAATTATTTTTGAAGAATCTTCTGCTCGACGAGAACAATCCGCTTCAAAACAGGACGATGCATGTCAGCGACATATTGAAACAGGACTCTAAAACCGAAAAACAGGGCTTCACATGTGCCAAACAGGACTTTGACGTTTTAACAAAGGCGGGGATCTCGGTAAGGTCCGCCAATAATGTTGTAAAACTCATTCAACGTTTTGGATATACTGTGCCGTTTGGCAGAATGGATATTGCAGGAGAATTGGGAATTACAAAATCTCCTGCCTCGGAGATTTTAAATAAGTTATTGTCGATTGAAGCGATTGTTCCGGTAACGGGTTTTGGAAGAGGAAAATATAAATTCAATCCGCAGTTTTTCAAATAAAGCGGGGATCCAATGAAAGAAAACGATAATTTGGCAGGAAAATGACATAAGGAAATTTGCGGAACTTTTAGATAATATAGGGTGAAAAACGCGGATAACTTGATATTATACGGGTAAAGTATTATAATAGGAAGAAGTTCCTTAAATGAATGCGATACAGGAGGTAAGAAAGATGGCGGAGATCACGAAAAATATGACGATAGGCGAGATGCTTCAGGTCAATCCTAAGGTAGCGCCCGTTCTGATGGCGGCAGGTATGCACTGTCTGGGGTGTCCGTCCGCGCAGGCGGAGACGCTGGAAGAGGCGGCGATGGTTCATAACATGGATATTGACGAGCTCATGAAGCAGATCGCAGCGATCGCGTAGAGGCGGGATAGGCGGAAAATAAAAGACGCCGCCGCATAGCCGAAAGGATTTGGCCATGCGGCGGCGTTTTTTCTGTTTTTGTTCAAAGCGCTTCGACTGATCCTGCGCGCGCCCGCTTTCCCCCAGACGGCCGCCGGGCGGTTATTGGGAGGAGGGGTTTGCTTCTTAGTTTGAATCTTTCATCCGCACCGTTACAAGATAGGTTTTCTTTTCGCCCGGTTCCAAGAATTTCAGCATACCGGTCTTTCGCATTACGTCCCGGCCGTCCGGCAGGCAGTTGCCGCATTCCAGCCCAAGCACATAGTCCCGTACGCCCATCATTTTCCATTCTACGAATCCGTCCAGCTCTGCCGGGTCAAAGAGGATCTCCAAACCCTGTCCCAGCTTTGGCTGCCAGATGGATGCCCGGCCTTCTTTTTCAAATTTGTGGTAATAACACCGTTCTACATATCCGGCCTGCGGTTTGATCATTTCTTTCCAATGCGCGATATCTTCCGCCGCGTGTTCGTTTCTCGGCGTTACGTCTATGGAAGGAATATCCACGACGCTGTCCTCGTCTAAGAGCGGATATCCCATATTCATATGATAGAGGATCTCAAACGGCTGCTTGACGTCCGCGGTATTTTCTATGGTATCTTGGATCGTAAAGGAATTTTCCTGAAGGCTTATCTTCAGCTCGCGACTGAGGCGGAGCTTTCTTCCGAAGATCGCCTCGTCCTTTATGACCGCCCGCAGGATTAGGCAGCCGTTTTCTTCCAGCCAGTACGCCTGTTCCGCTGGGATATTGGCGATCGAGCCGTGGAGCGGCAGCTCCTCGCCGTCGTCCGTACAGGGCGTGCCCACCGCCTGTAGGCCGCAGGTCGTGAGAAAACCGGCGGTAAAGGATTTTAACCAGTTATCGCCTGTCGCTTCGTAATATGCGGGGGCTACGTATCCGCAGGGGGAAAAATAGGACATATTGATCCCCTTATAACGCAATCTGGAGATATCCGCCGCGCGGTCTAAGGAAACGGTCAGCTCCAGCCCCTTTCCGTTGTTGATCTCCAAAAGCCGCAGGCCGTTCCCTCTTCCGCCTACGAGCAGGTGTTCCTCCATTCCATAACACTGGGAATCGTGTCCGATATATGGGTTCATTATCATTCCTCCTTTTTCTCATCATATCCTATCGGGGCGCGGCTGTAAAGGGAAGGTTTCGGATACAAACTAAAACCAGCTCAAAAAGAAGGCCTCCGCGTTATGCGCAGTAACAGCAAAAATGCCGGGAAAGCCCGAAAATACGGACGATCTCGGCATATGAGAGTTTAAAAAACAATCCAATCCTGCCAAAAAACTGTCATAAAAAAGAATGATGGTATTACGCCGGATCCTTAGATCAGAGCCAGCGACTGTATCGCGCCGTCTGCGATAAAAAGCGAGCAGTGCTCGTTCAGATAAGCCTCCGATGCGGAAGAATATTTTTCTGCTGTCCCATATTCGGAAATGATATTGCAGATCTTATTAAATTCTTCCGGGGTGTGCCCGCTCTTGGAAAGAAGCAGGACATAGCTTCCTGTTTCTTCGTTTTTATATAAGGAATTGGAACCGTCGTAAAAATTCTTCAGCATGTGCGCAAGGCGGGTCAGGTCGTTTAAGCGGCGGAACGTAAAGGCGGTCGTGATGTCGGAATCGGCAGGCGTTTCCTTACGTCCTTCGCCTGATCCGCTGCCGGAAACCTCCGTATGCTGTTCTGCCCCGGTCTGCGTATCGGAGCTTTCCTGAAATTTGCTGTTCTGGATCCTTTTAAACAGGTCTAATACCTCGTCGGCTCCTTCAAAATAAGTCTCCGAGTCGTCTAGGGTATCGTCCTCCTCGTCGGAATCATGTACGGAGGGGGCAAATTTAGAAAAGCGGGTATCGAGCTCCTCGGGATCCTCTACCTTTGTGATGATGAGAATGATACATTCGGCATTTAAAGGGATCGCCTCTATCATCAAAGGGATATTTTCCGCTTCAAAGCCGTACTCAAAAGAAGCCTGCTGCATCATATCGCGAAAGAGGGTCTTCGCCTTTTCTGTGCCGTATGCTAATTCGCTGATCTTCAATTCCCGATCGACAAGATCGGCCTTCGTCAGCGTACAGCGGATCTGACGGTCGTTTACTTTCTCAATTTTCATAAAATCACATCCTTGCTTATATGATACTGCATTTTGGATCTTTTGCAACTGGAAATAGCTGTATAGACGGCAGACTTTGATATTATCTGTATCTTATACTCAATGATTCTTCAAGTCAATAGAAGGAGTTTGCTGTTTTATAAAATTTTTCATAAATTTTCCAAAAGGCTTGTATCGGCCAAATAGTATGCTATAATAAATCCAGAGATGCTTTCGGACAATCAGTATTTGGAGGGAGGCATGATATTATTCCTGTCATTGGCATTTTAACCATGCTGTCTTACATTAAGTTCTGAAACGGAAAGTTTCATTCATCGATCCCCGACCGGACGGGAGGGGAAGTCTTATAAGCTCGTGCGCCTGCATGAAGCGTCAAAATTTTCCAAACGATATTCTTAATGTTATAATTCAAAGTCTTTTTAGAGCAGTATCTCATTTATTTTATGTTACAATACACGTCCGCGCGTCTCGTCAAAGCTGTTTTTATGCCATTACTGCCTGAGAATTTCAGGAAGATCCAAAGGGATAAAATACGTCACAGAGCTTTCCTGTCTCGGGATCTTCCGATCATCAGTGAAAGGAGGGAGTTTATGTGCTTGGAGACGATGTACTGCGCGATATGAAAGAACGTCTGGAGAAAGCGGCAAAAGGCGGTACGGAATTATATCTTGACGGAAGGCCCGTATCCGCCGATGAATTGGCGTGGGCCTGCTGTGTCAACGAAGAGGCCGTTTATATGCCGGACTATGTCCTAAGTCAGGACGGCAAGCTGGCGCAGCTTAGGTATGACCGGGTAAGGCAGACGTAGAAAGGAGCTTCCTGCTTTTTATGCATGTAAAAACATGCGGGGCTCTCCGCGGCGGGATACCGGCTGCGGATCGAATAGGAACCATAAAGGAAGGAAACGGATCGAGGACCCTTACGCTGACACATGCAGGAAGCGCCTTAAATTTGCAAAAAACGTCAAATTGGGTAATGACGGTATGAAAATAGTTTGATATAATGAGGACGGTTGGAAAGGAGCTGGAAGGTTGATGAAGAAGATAATCCCGGTATTCATTGCAATCGTCCTTATTTTTGTGATCGTTGCGGCCGGTCTGGGGGCCAAACTGTACGAGAAGTATTCCTATTCAAAGGAACGGGCGGATCTGGATACGTATTTTGACGTCCAGAATGATACGGAAACCGCGATCGTATTACAGGATGAACTGCTTGCGGATAAGGCTCTGCTTTTGGACGGGACCTGTTATTTTGCCATGGATACGGTTCAGAAATATTTCAACGCGCGCTTTTATGAGGATGCGGGCGAGGGGCTGCTTTTGTATACGACGCCCGACGATATAATACGGACGCAGATCGGAAGCGCGCAGTTTACGCAGCGCGGGGAGGAGCATACGGAGGATTATGCGCTTTCCCGGTATGAAAATGACGCGCTTTATATTGCGGTCGATTATGTGAAAAAGTTCACGAACTTTTCCTATGAGCTCTATACGGATCCCAATCGTATGCAGGTCTATAACCAGTGGGAGGAACAGACGTTAGCCGATATCGGCAGGGATACGCAGATACGTTATCAGGGAGGGATCAAAAGCGATATCCTAAAGGACGTTGAAAAGGGCGAGCAGGTCGTAGTGCTGGAGGAAATGGATACTTGGAGCAAGGTAAAGTCGGAAGCGGTGATCGGCTATGTGGAGAATAAACGTCTTGAGAATATCCATGAGGAAGTGATCGAGGCGGTAACGGATTATGAGGAGCCCGTCTATACGAGCATTGCCAAAGAAGGAAAGGTCTGTATGGCGTGGCATCAGGTGATGAACCAGACGGCCAACAGTAAGCTGGCGAGCGTGGCGGCGAATGCGCCGGGGCTCAACGTGATCTCGCCTACGTGGTTTTCCCTAAGTGACAGCGAAGGGAATTTTACGAGCATAGCCTCTGCGGAATATGTGACGCAGGCGCATGATATGGGCTTGGAGGTCTGGGGACTGATCGATAATTTTAACGAAACGGTAGATTCCTATGCGCTGCTGTCGTCAACGACAAGGCGCGCGCACCTGATCGACGACCTGATCGGGACCGCCCTGTCTCTGGGGCTGGACGGGATCAATATCGACTTTGAACGGTTGAACGAGCAGACGGGGGAGCATTTCGTAGAGTTTATCCGTGAATTGTCCATTCCGTGCCGCGCGAACGGGATCGTGCTTTCCGTCGATAATTATGTGCCGATCGGGGACAGCAGCTACTATGGAAGAAAGGAACAGGGGATCGTAGCGGATTATGTCGTCATCATGGGATATGACGAGCACTGGTCGGGCAGTGAGGAGCCCGGGAGCGTGGCTTCCATTGATTTTGTAGACGATGGGATCAGTCTAACGCTGGAGGAGGTGCCGCCGGAAAAGGTGATCAACGGAATGCCCTTCTATACACGGATATGGCGCACCGAAGGAGGGAATCTCTCCAGCGACGCCGTGAGCATGGACGCCGCCGAAGCGTTTCTTGCCGATCATGGCGTTTCCGCACAGTGGGATGACGAGACCTGCCAGAATTATGCGGAATTTGAAGAGGACGGGATCCTGTATCAGGTCTGGCTCGAGGACGAGCAGTCCATCGAGGTCAAACTGAATGTGATGGAGAATTACGGCATAGCCGGCGCGGCTGTCTGGAAGCTCGGGCTGGAGCGCCCTTCCGTCTGGAACGTGATCGACAAATACCTGTATCAATAGCGGGCGGCAAAAATCTGACATAATAGGACAGTTAAAAAACAGAGCGTTTTTGAGAGATCGCGGCGTTGAGATTCTATTTTGCCTCGGCCGTTTCATATGCTTACATAAAAATATCGGAAATGAAGATTGATGAAAAAGCGGGAAAATGGGGAGAACGTTCTCAAGGAAATGCTGCTGTATGCGGCGATGGGCGCTATGATCGCCGCGGCTGGGTATGTGACGGTGAAGGAAACGGCGGCGTATGTGACGGACAGCCGTATACAGGAAGGGGAAGGCGGGCTCTGCGTTGTGATAGACGCGGGGCATGGCGGCGGCAGATTGCGGAGGCCGTCAGCAGGCTTTAACGGATAACGGGGAAATATGTCCCAGTTAGAGCAGCCGCGCTAATAGATCGGCTTCTTCAGGCCGGCATAGGTCTCATACAGGTTTACGGCGGTCTCTGTGCCAAGCGGCTCGATGGTTACGATATCTTGATCTTGGCAGCCGCCTTCGATAAATCGGTATATGAAATCGTCGCGAAAGCCGATCTTTTCAGCGTCCTTTGGCATTCCGCTGATATATACCTTCTTGATATTCGCCCAGATGATGGCCGACATGCACATGGGGCAGGGATATCCGGTCGCATAGAGCTCGCAGCCGGATAGGTCATGCGTCCCTAATATGCGGGAAGCCGCGCGTATGGCGTTGACCTCCGCGTGGGCGGTCGGATCGTGGTCGCCTAAGACGGAATTGGAAGCGATACAGAGAATCTCCCCGTCCTTTATGATAGCGGATCCAAAGGGGCCGCCGATGTTTTCTTTCATTGTTTCGGCCGCTTTTTGGGCTGCCGCCGCCATGATCTTTTGCTTGTTCATTACGATAACCTCCCTGTGTGACGCCAAGTCGCTTTATTTTAGCATAAAACGTTGGACTGTGCAAATGCCGGGAGGCGTTTCTGACTATTGGACGGGATTTTGGCCGTCTGGCCATGAATGCGGGACATACTCTTATCTTCAGGGAGAAAAGGAAATGAACGATCGATATGATAGAACGATCGCCGCCTGCTTTACGGGATATATCGTACAGGCCGTGGTCAACAATTTTACGCCGCTGCTGTTTTTATTTTTTCAGAGAAGCTACGGGATACCGCTTTCTCAGATCACGCTGCTGGTGACTTTTAATTTTGGGATACAGCTCTTGGTTGATCTGCTTTCCGTTGGATTTGTAGACCGGATCGGATACCGCGCGTCGATGATCGCGGCGCATGTCCTGTCGGCGGCGGGCCTGATCCTTCTTACCATCTTACCGGAGCTTTTACCGGTTCCGTTTGCCGGAGTTTTGATCGCCGTGATGGTCTATGCCGTTGGCGGCGGGCTTTTGGAGGTTCTCGTCAGTCCGGTCGTGGAGGCGTGCCCTTCCGAGAATAAAGAGAAGGCGATGAGTATGCTGCATTCTTTTTACTGCTGGGGACATGCGGGCGTCGTATTTCTTTCCACTTTGTTTTTCCATGCGGCGGGGATCGGCAGGTGGAAGATTTTGGCGCTCATCTGGGCGCTGATCCCGGCAGGGAATGCCATAGCGTTTTTTAAGGTTCCCATAGCGCCGTTGTTAAAAGACGGGGAGGCGGGTCTGGAATTAAAAGAGCTGCTGCGCAGGAAGGTGTTTTGGATTCTGCTGCTCATGATGGTATGCGCGGGAGCGAGCGAACAGGCGGTAAGCCAGTGGGCTTCCACCTTTGCGGAAAAGGGGCTTGGGATCTCCAAAACGGCGGGCGATCTGGCGGGACCGATGGCGTTTGCAATCCTGATGGGGCTGTCGCGGCTTTTTTACGGACGGTACGGGGATCGTATCCATCTGGAGCATTTTATGTTTTACAGCGGCGCGCTGTGCATTCTGGCCTATCTGGCGATCTCCCTTTCGCCGCTTCCGCAGATCGCTCTGGCGGCCTGCGCGGTCTGCGGCCTGTCGGTCGGGATTATGTGGCCGGGGACTTTCAGTAAGGCTGCCGCGGCTCTGCCGAAGGGAGGGACGGCCATGTTTGCCCTGCTGGCTCTGGGCGGGGATATTGGCTGTTCGGGCGGGCCTACCTTAGTCGGAATGGTGTCGGGAGCGTTGGGAGAGAACCTGAAAGCGGGGATTTTGGCAGGCGTCGTTTTTCCGGCGATGCTGCTTGCGGGGATCCTTTTGTGCAGAAAGAGTGGAAGAACGGAGGAATGAGTATGAAAAAAAGACTGCTGGGGAAAACGGGGCTTTGGGTGAGCGAGGTTGGCTTTGGCGGGGAATGGCTGGAGCGCCATTCGCAGGAGGAATCCATAAACCTTATCCGGTATGCGGGAGAGCGGGGGATCAATATCATCGATTGCTGGATGCCGGATCCGAAATCCAGAGATATCATCGGCAGGGCGATCTCGGGCAGCAGAGAGAACTGGTATGTGCAGGGACATCTGGGCTCGACTTGGCAGAACGGCCAGTATGTGCGCAGCCGCGAGATAAAATATGTAAAGCCTGCGTTTGAAGATTTGCTTATGAGACTGCAGACGGATTATATCGATCTGGGAATGATCCATTATGTCGATACGGAGGAGGATTGGGAGGGCCTTCAGGACTCGGAGTTTATGCGATATGTGAAGGAGCTGAAGGATAAAGGCGCGATCCGCCATATTGGAATGAGCTCCCATAATCCCAAAGTCGCAAAGCTGGCCGTGCAGTCGGGGCTTATAGAAATGCTCTTATTTAGTATCAATCCCGCGTTCGATATGCTGCCCGCAGAGGAGGATCTGGATGCCCTTCTTTCGGAGGGATATACCTACGATCAGGCGTTTTCGGGGATCGATACCGACAGGGCGCAGCTATATCGGCTCTGCGAGGAGAAAAACGTCGGGATCACCGTGATGAAGGGCTTTGCCGGATGCAGGCTGTTCGATGAAAAGCGCTCGCCGTTCGGCGTGCCCCTTTCGCCGGTACAGTGTATCCACTATGCGCTTACGCGTCCCGGTGTGTCTTCGATCCTGTGCGGATACGATACCAAAGAACAGGTCGATCAGGCCGTGCATTATGAGGATGCTTCGGAAGCGGAAAAGGACTATGCCTCGGTGCTTGCGAATGCGCCCTACCATTCCTATCGGGGCGAGTGCACCTATTGCGGCCATTGTAAACCCTGCGCGGCGCAGCTGGATATCGCAATGATCAATAAATATTATGATCTTGCGGCAATGCAGCCGGAGACGCCTGCGACGATACGATCCCATTATATGCTGTTAGAGCATAAGGCTTCGGAATGTATCGGCTGCCGAGCCTGCGAATCGAGGTGCCCGTTTGGAGTCTCGATTGCGGAGAGAATGAAAAAAACGGCGGAAGTATTTGGCTGTTAGAATTGAAACATGTCAAAACTGTGCTCATATGGAAGAGTTTTGCGGGGCGAAAAAAGCGAAGCGGCAGCCAAAGGGGTGCGCTTGGACGGCATACCCTTAGGCTTCCGCAGTCTGCTTCCGCCTCACGGGGGCAGAGACCCCGGAAAGATCGGGAAAAACGGAGAGCTGGAAAGCGAGATCAATCTGCAGATCGCGCAGAAGGTCAGGAAATATCTCGAGCTGGAAGGGATCAAGACCGTTATGACCAGAGAGGGCGAAGCGGGGCTCTATGACGAAACCGCGGAAAATAAGAAAGTACAGGATATGAAACGCCGGATCGCTAAGATCGAGGAGGCAGATCCGGCGCTGACGGTCAGCATCCATCAGAACAGCTACCCGGAAGAGTCGGTAAAGGGCGCGCAGGTATTTTATTACAAGGACAGTAAAAGCAGCGGGGAAACTGCCGAGATCGTGCAGAGAAGCCTGCGGGAAAGGATAGACCCTCAAAATCAAAGGCAGGCAAAGGAAAACGGCAGCTATTATCTGCTCAAAAAGACAAGTTCCCCGGTCATCATCGTGGAATGCGGTTTTATGTCCAATCAGGAGGAAGCAAAACGGCTTACGGACGAGGTTTATCAAGAGCGTCTGGCATGGGCGATCTTCATGGGGATCATGCAGAGTTTGTCGGAACGGGGACTGACATAAAATCTCCTTTTCGATAAAGGAGGATTGTGGTATAATATGAGCACTTAGCAGGAAACAGGGCGCAAGGTGGGGAATACCGGATCATGGTGACAAAGCATGTAATCGCGACGGAAGAGCATATGGATATAGAGGCGATCAGGGAGGCCGGCGAGATCCTTAGAAACGGCGGTTTGGTCGCCTTTCCGACAGAGACGGTATACGGTCTGGGCGGGGACGCCCTGCAGAAACGGTCGTCAGAGAAGATCTATGCGGCAAAAGGGCGGCCTTCCGACAATCCGCTGATCGTGCATATCTGCCAATGGGATGCCCTGAACAAGATCGCAAAGCGGGTTCCGGAGGCGGCAAAGAGACTGGCGAAACGCTTCTGGCCGGGGCCGCTGACCATGATCTTAGAAAAGGCGGAGATCGTACCGCCAGAAACGACGGGCGGGCTTGACACCGTGGCGGTGCGTATGCCCGCGCATAAGGTCGCGCTGCGCCTGATCGAGGCGGCCGGCGGCTATATCGCTGCACCCAGCGCCAATACGTCGGGCAGACCGAGTCCTACGCTGGCGGAGCATGTGGCGGAGGATCTCGACGGAAAGATCGAGATGATACTGGACGGCGGCCCGACGGGTATTGGGCTGGAATCAACGATCGTGGATCTGACAGGGGATATGCCTGTGATCCTGCGGCCGGGCTATATCACACAGGAAATGTTGTCGCAGGCGTTGGAGACAAAAGTGGAGTTGGATCAAACGCTGCTAAAGGAGGATTCGGCGCAGACGCCTAAAGCGCCGGGAATGAAGTACCGACACTATGCCCCTAGAGGAGAGCTGACAGTTGTGTCAGGAAATGAAGGCTCTGTGATCGCCGCGATAAACGGGCTTATCAGGGAAAAACATCAGGCAGGAGAGCGCGTAGGGATTATCTGTACAGATGAGACGAGGATCTGCTATGAGGCGGAATGTATCGCGAGCGCGGGCGCGCGGGGGAGCGAAGAAGAGATCGCCCGGCGGCTCTATGCGATTCTGCGCCGCTTTGATAAGGAACAGATAACAACGATCTATTCGGAGGCGTTCCCGCAGCAGGGGATCGGACAGGCCGTTATGAACCGGCTGTTAAAAGCGGCGGGGTATCGAATCTTGGAAACAGAGTAAAAGCAGGATAAAAGATAGAGAGAAAACGGGAGGGAAAAATATGATAGCGTTAGGAAGCGACCACGGCGGTTACGATCTGAAACAGGAGATCAAAAAATATCTGGACGCAGAGGGCTATGCCTACAAGGATTTTGGCTGTGAAAATAAGCAGTCTTGCGATTATCCCGTATTTGGGAGAGCGGCGGCGGAAGCGGTGGCGAAGGGGGAATGCGACCGCGGGATCGTGATCTGCACGACCGGGATCGGGATCTCGATCACGGCGAATAAGGTGCCGGGCATACGCTGCGCGCTGTGTGCCGATTCGGTGTCGGCAAAGCTGACAAGGCTCCATAACGATGCGAATGTCCTCGCGCTGGGGGCCGGTATCGTAGGGAATAATCTGGCGCTGGAGATCGTAAGGACTTTTCTGGAAACGGAATTTTCCGGGGAAGAGCGTCATCAGAGAAGGATCGACCTGATCGAACAGGCATAAAAGGCGTATGCTACAAAGGAAGCTCCGGGGCGGCTGTTAGAGGATAGGCAGAGGGCCGAAGCGGAGGGACGGGAGGGAAGAAATGGCAAAGGTCGTGGTCATGGATCATCCGCTGATCCAGCATAAGATAGGGTATATCAGAAGAAAAGAAACGGGAACGAAGGATTTCCGCCAGACGATCAGCGAGATCGCTATGCTGATCTGTTATGAAGCGACGAGAGAACTGGAGCTGTCAGATGTGGAGATCGAAACGCCGATCTGCAAAACGACGACCAAAGAGCTGAAGGGCAAGAAAATGGCGATCGTACCGATCCTGCGGGCGGGACTGGGCATGGTGGACGGCATGTTAAATCTGATCCCCGCGGCAAAGGTGGGCCATATCGGCCTGTACCGGGATCCCCAGACCCTGCTGCCGGTAGAGTATTACTGCAAGCTCCCGGCAGACTGTGCTGAAAGGGAAGTGTTTGTAGTAGACCCTATGCTTGCGACGGGCGGCTCTTCTACGGCGGCGATTCAGATGTTGAAGGAAAAAGGCTGCCGCAAGATCCATTTTATGTGTATCATCGCAGCGCCGGAGGGAATACGGAAAATGCAGGAGGAGCACCCCGACGTCGATATGTATATCGGGGCGTTAGATGAGAAGCTGAACGAACACGGCTATATCGTACCGGGGCTTGGCGATGCGGGCGATCGGATCTTTGGGACAAAATAATAGGAGTGTACGGATGAAACGTCAGGATTATATCAGCTGGGATGAATATTTTATGGGAATCGCGCGTCTTTCGGGGCTGCGCTCCAAAGATCCCAATACGCAGGTGGGAGCCTGTATCGTGAGCGGCGACCATAAGATCCTCTCTGTGGGATATAACGGTTTCCCGATCGGCTGCAGCGACGATACGTTCCCGTGGGAACGGGAAGGGGACAATATGCTGGAGACAAAATACGCGTTTGTGACGCACAGCGAGCTGAACGCGATCTTAAATTATAGGGGAGGCAGTCTGGCGGGCGCTAGGCTGTATGTGTCGCTGTTTCCGTGTAACGAATGCGCAAAGGCGATCATTCAGTCGGGGATCAAAACTATCATTTACGAGTGCGATAAATATGCGGATACCCCTTCGATCCTTGCGTCCAAGAAAATGCTGGATGCGGCGGGCGTCGCCTATTATCAATATCAGCCTACCGGACGGAAGATAGAGCTTACGCTCTAAAAGCACCATGAGGAGTGAAGAAGATGAAAAGTACCGGTAGGCAGATTGCCCTGCTGGTCATGATGGTAATTCTGGTTGCCAGCGCTCCGCAGACAGCTTACGCGATCACGACGCAGGAAAAACTGGATCAGGCAAAACAGGAAAAGGCGGCGACGGAATCGGCCCTGCAGCAAACCAAAGAGAATATTCAAGGCATGGAGGGCGAGAGGGATTCCCTGCAGGGACAGTTGTCGATCTTAAACGGCGATCTGGAAGAGGTCAGCGAGAATCTGAGTAAGCTGGAAGAACGGATTGAGGATAAACGTCAGGAGATCACGGATACGGAAGCGGAGCTTGCGGAAGCGGAAGAGACGATCGACTGGCAGTATGAATGCATGAAAAAGCGGATCAAGTTTATCTATGAGAGAAACGACGCGGTCTATCTGGAAATGCTGTTTACGTCGGAGGGGTTTGGAGATTTTTTGAATAAAAGCCAGTATATCGAGCAGATCGCCGAATATGACCAGAAGATGCTGAAAAAGTATCAGGAAACCCGGGCGATGATAGAGGAAACGAAAACAAAGCTCGAGGCGCAGGAAAAAGAGTTAGGCGAGCTGCGGGAAGAGACAAAGGCGGAGCAGAGCAGGGTATCGGGACTGGTAAAGAATACGGCGAATCATATCGCGGGCTATGCAGATCAGATCTCGCAGGCGGAAAACGTAGCGCTCGCCTACGAAGCGAAGGTAAAGGAGCAGGAAGCGAATATTGCCGCCCTGCAAAAGCAGCTTGCGGAAGAGATCGCGATGTCCAAGCTGGCGGCGCAGTCCGCAAGAAGGGATATCTCGGAAGTGACCTTTGCGGAAGGGGACAGGGAACTGCTGGCGCAGTTAATTTACTGCGAGGCCGGAGCGGAACCCTATGCGGGCAAGCTGGCGGTCGGCGCGGTCGTGATCAACCGTCTGCTGAGCAGCGTGTATCCCGATACGATGGTGGGCGTGATCTATCAGAACAAGCAGTTTTCCCCCGTAGGGAGCGGGAGACTGGCATTGGCGCTGGCGGAGGGACGCGCGACGCAGGCGTGCTATCAGGCGGCGGACGAAGCGATGAGCGGCGTGACGAACGTCGGGAACTGCGTCTATTTCAGGACGCCGATACCGGGTCTTACCGGGATCTCCATCGGCGGACATATCTTCTATTGATAACCGTATAAAGGGGACGGACGCGCCGCAAGCGGCAGCGTCTGTACGGAATCTATGAGGCTGCCGCGGCATATCTGTTTTGCGGCAGCCTGATCTGTTGCAGGGGGGGAGTGAGAAAATGGAGCAAAACGGAGCGGAGTATACGCTCGCCTATGCCGGAAAGATGAAAAAAGAGGATATCTTGGCGGATAAGGACGGCTCCTTTCCGGTTTCTCTCCGGCTGGACCGCATGTATGGAGAGGGCGGGGAATGGAAAAATATCCTTGTCTTTGGGGACAATCTGCGGTTTTTGAAAACGCTCTATGAAGATAAAGACGCTCTGATCCGCAGTCGGGTCAAGGGAAAGGTGGCGATGATCTATATCGATCCGCCGTTTGCGACAAAGAGCGATTTTCGCGGCAGAGAAGGGGAAAAAGCGTATACGGATAAGAAAACGGGAGCGGAGTTTATCGAGTTTCTGCGCAGACGCCTGATCGTTGCCCGTGAGATACTGGCGCCCGACGGGGTGATCTATGTCCATCTGGACTGGAAAAAGGTTCATTATATCAAGATCGTGATGGACGAGGTGTTCGGGGAGGAACACTTTCGCAATGAACTGATCTGGAAATATTTCGGGCCCACGAGCACGGACCGGAATTATCCCCGTAAGCATGACGTTATCCTCTTTTACAGCAATTCCGACCGATATTATTTCGACAGCGGCGCGACGCTGGTCGAATATGATAGGAAAGCGGTGAAGCGTTACGACAAGACAGATGAAAACGGCGAGGCGTATAAGAGTTATTATGACGACGACGGCAGGGAAAGAAGGGCGTACTTAAAGGGCGGGAAGCCGACGGAGGTGTTTCAGATCCCGTTCGTGCAGGGCACGTCAAAGGAGCGGCTGGGCTATCCGACCCAGAAACCGGAGGCGCTGCTGGAACGTTTGATCCAAGCGTCCACAAAGCCCGGCGATCTGGTGCTGGATTTTTTCGCAGGCTGCGGTACGACGCTGGCAGTCGCCGAAAAGCTGGGACGCAGGTGGATCGGTTGCGATATCGGGAAGCTGGCGTATTATATGATACAGCGGAGGCTGTTTTGCATTCAGGAGAGCAGGCCGCCCGGAGGCGGGAAACGGTATGGCAGCGTATGCAGGCCGTTTCTGACCTGCCGTCAGGGTGTATGCGCGCCGGATAAGATCCCCGTGCTGGAGTGGGAGCACTATCGGGAGCTTGCCGCAGAGCTGTTTGAGGTCGAATGGAAGGAATACCGCGTCAACGGGGTATGCTTTGAAGGGGAAAAACAGGGAAGCCGCGTTAAGCTCTTTCCCTATCAGGAGAGCGGGGATTCTGCGCTCGATGAGGC
>CANQTG010000067.1 GCA_947626715.1 uncultured Lachnospiraceae bacterium
CACGGACGGAAGAATATTATTGTTTTCCCAGTTGGAGACGGCCTGCTTGGACACATTGAGTTTTTGCGCGAGCTGTATCTGCGTCCAGTTGCGTGCGTTTCGCAATTCGGAAATACGGATTCCCAACATGAGTGTTTCCTCCTTATGAAGTATAAATATAACAATACTAAAGTATTTACAAAAGCAGGAGCTCCCTGCCGCAGAGGAAGAAAATAAGATCGATTATGCAGCGGTTAAAACTGTGAATGCCGTATTATAAAAGAGAGCGCCCTTTACAGTCATTTTATGATGTTCAGGACGCTCTTTTTCTCGTTACTGCGTGCCGGTGATGGGCGCGGTAAGCCCCGGAATGCCGCTCTCCGGCGCGGGAAGCGCGGCATCCGTCCCCGGTATTTCGGCTGACGGTACGGTATCCGGCGCTGTGGGCAGGCCGTCTGGATTCGTGATGGTATCCGGCAGCGCTGTGCCGTTTTGCATTGCGTTCATGACCATTTCCATGCGCTGCTGTTCAATGATGGCGTCGGCCCCGGGCTGTATGAAAAATTCCGCATTGTGCTGGCATTTCTCGACGTTGGTATCCGGCAGCGGGACTTCGCCCGTCTGAAGCGGATCGACGGCGGGGTCGGCTGCCGCCGGCTGCTGCTGTTTCGCCGCCGCCGCGCCGTTTTCGAGACGCTCCGGCAGCAGCTCTAACGTGCCGGGAACCTTAAACGGGCATTCGTCGGAAGCGGGCAGCATACTGTAGGCGCATACCATACCGGAATAGTGCACGTCGCAGCTTTCCGTGGGAATGGTGCCCTCCGCGAAATATTCAGTCCTCAGCGTTCCGTCGCACAGACCGGAGACCGGCAGTCTGCCGGATTTGCTGCATACCGTGGCGCTGACGATACCGGCGGGGCGGGGGAAGGACTGGTTTGGCAGTCCCTCGTGTATTTTGGACATTACGGCGCGCCAAAGGGTCTTGGCGAGATTTTTCTCGGAAGAGGAGGTCAGCTTGACGTTATTGTCATAACCGGCCCAAGTCGTTGCCGTATAGTACGGCGTATATCCGGCGAACCATACGTCGTTGTAGTCCGAGGTCGTACCGGTCTTTCCGGCGATCGCCATATTGCCGAAATTGACCGCGCCGCCCGTGCCGGAGGTAACGACGTCCTCCATTGCGTCCGTCAGCAGGAAAGCGGTCGTTTCCTTGATAACGCGGTGGCTTGCGGGCTTGGAATTGTCGAGGATCACCTTTCCGTCATGATCGACGACTTTGGTATACAGAGTCGGCTTATAGTAGGTCCCGCCGTTTGCGATCGTAGCGTACGCGGCGTTCAGCTCCTCGTTGGTGACGCCCATCGTAATGCCGCCGAGCGCGAGGGACTGCTGGATATCGGAATAGATCTGGCCGTTTGCCTCATACTGATCCTTTAGGGTGGTAAAGCCGAAATTGATCAGATAATCATAGCCGAGCTGCGGCGTGATCTGCGTGAGCGTCTTGACGGCGATGATATTCAGGGAATCCTTGATACCTTCCCGCAGGGAGCACAGGCCGCGGTAGCCGGAGCTGTACCAGTTGGAGACCGGACGCCCGTCCGCATAGCTGTAGGGCGCGTCGTTCTGGACGTCCGCCAGCGTCAGTCCCGCGCTGTCAAACGCGGGGGCATAGGTGGATACGACCTTAAAGGTGGAGCCGGGCTGGCGCATGGTATCCGTCGAACGGTTCAGCGTGCGGCTGGCCTCCTTTGCGCCTCTGCCGCCTACCATAGCGACGACGTAGCCGGTATTCTGATCCTCTACGGTGATGGAGACCTGCGGCTGGGGCGTCAGCGAGACGTTTTCGCCGATCACGGTATCGCCCGGCTCCATGACGGCCTCCTTGTAGGCGTCTATGGCCGCGTAGGCATCCTCCTGCGAGGAATAGAGCAGATTGAAATTTCTCTGCTCCTGCTGATAGTAGCTCTTAAACATTTCCGAACTGTGGTTTTCGATCTCCCCGTTTTTCTTTTCGATGGATAATTCATAATTCAGATACCATTTTGTTTCCGACGGGAAATTATCGGGATTGGAGAACGCCTCGTCGCAGATCGACTGTATGGCGCTGTCCTGCGTCGCGTAGATACTGAGCCCTCCCGTATACAGGAGATTGTACGCCTGCGTTTCGTTATAGCCCGCTACATTGACCAGATCATAGAGGACGTCGTCGGTGAGCGCATCTACAAAATATGTATATACGGAGTCGTCCTCGGATTTTTCATTGATGGTCTGGATACGGGAATACACGTCGTCCGCCAGCGCCTCGTCGCATTCCTGCTGCGTGATGTATCCCTGCTCGAGCATATGGGTGAGCACAGACTTTTGCCGCTTGGCGTTCTCCTCGGGGTGGGAGATCGGGTTATAGCGGGAAGGGTTCTGCGTGATCGCCGCGATCACGGCGCATTCGGAGAGCTTTAGCTGGTAAACCGGTTTTCCAAAATAGCGCAGCGAGGCCGCCTGCACGCCGAGCGTGTTCTGCCCGAGATTGATGGTGTTCATATAATTTTCGAGGATCTTATCCTTGTCCATGACCTTTTCCAGCTCGAGGGCGAGGTACTGCTCCTGAATCTTACGTTTAATCTTTTCCATCGTCGTTTCGCTGGTCCAGCCCTCGAATACGTTATTTTTTAAGAGCTGCTGCGTGATGGTGCTGGCGCCCTGCGAAAGATCGCGGTTGCGGATCGCGATGACGCCGGCGCGGATAATTCCCTTGATGTCGATCCCGTTGTGCTCGTAGAAGCGTTCGTCCTCTATGGCGACGAACGCATGGGCGAGATCGTCAGGGATCTGGCTCATCGTGACGGGGATACGGTTGGAGTCCGCCGCCACCAGCTTTGCCAGCTCATGTCCTTCGGAATCGTAGACAAAGGTGGAAAAGCCCGACGGGGATACGTCGATGTGGGAGATATCGGGCGCTGAGCTTAAAATACCCTTAAAGATCCCTACGCCTGCGCTGGCTCCGATGATCACGGCGGCGACGAAGCCGATGAGCATCGCCTTTATGATAAGAAGGGTCAGTTTCCGGCCCCATTTAGCTGAAGTAGAATGAAGCGCCCTTTGCTTTTGGCGGATTCCTTTCTTTCCATAGTTCATGAACGGTGCCTCCTAAATGATGTACGATATGAACCTGCGCGCGGCTTTGCCGCGGCATACGGCTCTGCCGCCGCGTGCGCCGCCATGCGAGCTCGGGACAAGAGTCCCTCGCTCACGGGCTTCGCCCTATAAAAACAAGCCCTGTCGCTGCGCCCGCCGCTGTGCGGATACAGGCAGCCCTGCCGCGGCATACGGCCCTGCCGCTACATACGCCGCCATGCGAGCTCGGGACAAGAGTCCCTCGCTCACGGGCTTCGCCCTATAAAAACAAGCCCTGTCAAAAGCGCCTGCAAGCAGTCGTTTTGCCACGGCTCGTTTTTGCATGGCTCATGGCTTATCTGTACATTATAACAAAATGCGGGCGGTAAATAAAGGATTTTCTTATATCTTTAGAATTGTTAAAATTCTATGAAAGAGTATGGAGATCAGTGTGCGCAGTTTGCTGGGGTTTTATTCCAGCGGGCGGTGAAACGGCGGGTACGGATAGGGCGGATACGCGGGCGGCTATGGATAGGCGGACGGGAAACGGCGGGCTCTGCCGGATACGCTAGGCTGCGGCATACTGTAAAAAACAGGGAGGATCGCATGATGGACGGAAAAAACGGAATGCCCGATATGCCGAGAGAGGGCGGGAACGCTCAGGGGCCGGGGCGGCTTAGCTTGTATCCTGCGGCATACGGCTGGATGAGAGCCTTACGGATCACAGGCGCGGTCGCGTTCCTGCTGCCCGTGGCCGGTATGATGATAGCGTGGACGGCGGCTTTATCGTTTTCATGGAGCGAAGCGGCGACGCCTGCGTTTTTCGGGGCGATGCTGGGAGCGCTGGCGGCGATCCCAGCCGAGCTGTTCGTGTGTATGGCGTCCCTGCGGCAGATTCGGGCGGAAGAGTTTGTCATGGTGCAAAACGGCTATGGGGCGCTTTGGCAGGTACATTTGTATTCCCTCAACCAGATCGAAGCCTATCGTTTCGCAAAGAGGAGCCCAAGACAGACCTTTACATGGGATTATCTCGTGACGCAGGAGAGGCAGGACGCGGCAAATGCGGTCTTTCGCGCGGTCAGCGATCTGACTGGCGGCAGGACTCCCAGCGCCGCCCTGCAAAAATGCATAACGCCTCTGTATGGTGTCGCCCTGCTTTCTGAAAACGCATGGAGCTGGAAGGTATCCTATCAAAGCGGCGGAAGGACAAAGCGGATGTCTCTTCCAAAGGCGTATCCCGGACTTAGGCCGACGCCGCAGGCGGGGACGGCAGACGGGCCGGTTCCTTTTAAATGGAGCCTGTGTCTGGCCGCCGCCCTGACGGCGGCTGCCTGTATCGTTTTGGGCGGCGGGATCGCATATGGAATCGCCGGACTGGGCCGCGCGATATCCGATGGGCAGGGATATGCCGCGAAGAGCCGTGATCCTGTCAAAGCGCTGGAGCCCGCGGATACAACGGAGCATTTTTTAGGCGGAGTCAGCTATCGGATCGACAGTTCCTTTCAGGAAAGAAAAGAACATACCTATTATGATGAAGAGAGGGAGACTTATTATACCGTCATGGCGCTTCGGGGAGCGGGAGAGAAGGAGGCGCTGGATTTCCTGTTAGAGGATATCGGAACGTTTAGGAAGGATGAGGATTTCGATCATTTTGTCATAGACCAGAGAGGGGAAGAGGATCTGACGCCGTTTCGCGCCGCAAACGGAGAGACCTTTTTGTATAATCTGGCGACGGTCTATCTAAAGGATGGCCGCGCCTATCATACTGCCGTCGCCCTGTCGGATGAGCATGTGCTGATCGTGGTCAAGTCGAGCCATAGGGAGCGTAAGCAGGAGGAGGCCGCAAAGGGGAATATCCTGTATATTCTGGGAAGCCTTTCGACAAAGGGGGACGGAGCCGCCCCGCCGTATCCGGCAGGGCGCTCTTAAACGGCTTTGGAAAGGCTGTCGCGCCGGATAAAGAATCCCAGCAGCAGCGCGTTGTCCTCGCGGGTTCTTGCATACAGTTCGCAGCCGCCGTCCTGATCCTCCAAAAGTCTGGAGAGGCCGATAAAACGGTCGTGCTCGTCATTTAAGCTGTATTGTTCGCCCTGCGCGGATATGAGGCATATCTGCCCCTTGCAGTGAGCGAGTAATTCGTTGAGTTCGTTTACTTCTCTGATCGTCATAGCGCAATCCTCCTTTGCTCTGGATCGACGGCGGCGCGTTCCGCACCGGCGGTCAATGGAAATAAAATGAAATGTACGTTGGAAAAGGGGCTTTTTGCGGTTGCCTGTTTTCCTTTTCTTTGATATGATTATATCGCAGAAAGAAACGGCGATATATAAATATACGGCCGATTTTAAGCACAATATGGCCAAAAGAAGGGATATTCTGGCGATATGATACTAAAAGGGATCCATGTGACCGACGATCTGCAGGAGATCTTTGAGAAGGCAAATGAGGCGTTCCCGCTGACTCTGCATTACAGCGATCTGGGAGAGTGGGCTATTCCCGCCATAGAATGGCACTGGCACAGGGAATTGGAATTTGTGTTCATGCTGCGCGGCAGGATCGAGGTTTCCACGTCGGGGCACAGATATACGCTTTCCGAGGGAGAGGGCTATTTTTTAAACAGAAGCGTGCTGCACAGTATCAGGGGGATCTCCGCCCGCGCGCCGATCCTGCTGGCGCAGCTGCTGGACGCTTCGCTTTTGGGCGGCGGCTATCAGAGCGTCTACGAGCAGAAATATATCGATCCGATCGTGGAATGCAGGGAATTGGAGATCCTGCCCTTTTTGCTGCACGACTCCAATCACCGGAAGATATTGGAGCATATCCGGCGTTCCTATGAGGCGGCGGACGAGGGCGCGGAGGGGTATGAGATTCTTGTGCGCAACGAGCTTTCGAGCGCGTGGCTTTTGATGATGCAGGAGGCGGGAGCGTATATGCAGAGCCGCCGCGCGGGCGTAAATCCGGCGCAGGAGCGCGTAAAGCGTATGATGCTGTATATTCAGGAAAATTATGCGGAAAGGATCTCTTTGGAGCAGATCGCGGACGCGGCGAATATCAGCGCGCGGGAATGCCTGCGGGATTTTCAGACCTGCCTGCAGACGACGCCCTTTGGCTATCTGACCGATTACAGGCTGCGCGCCGCGATGGACAGGCTGGCAGGGTCGGGAGCCTCGGTCACGGAGATCGCGGGGGACTGCGGCTTTTCCTCGGGCAGCTATCTGACCAGACAATTCCGTAAGAAAACCGGCATGACGCCGCTCGCGTACCGGAAAAAGGCGGCGCAGGCCGCAAAGGAAAGACCGGGACGGTAGGGAAGGAAGAAACGCTTAGAAAGCACTTTCTTTTTTCCCGAAAACCTGTTATGCTAGGGAAGTATGGAAAAGGAGCAGACAGATGGCGGGACAGAAGCGGGAAGACAGCTATCGCAGGCTTGCGGGGCCGGCGTATGGGGAGATCGTGGAAAAGAAATCCCGTTTTATCGCGGCCGCAGCGCCCGTTTCGTCCGAAGAAGAGGCGCTTGCCTTTCTTGAGAGCGTCCGCAGGAAGTATTATGACGCGAGACATCATTGTTACGCCTATCTCATACGCGAAAACGGAATGCTGGAACGCTTTAGCGACGACGGGGAGCCGGGCGGTACGGCGGGCAGGCCGATGCTGGAGGTATTGCGCGGCGCGGGGCTGAGCGATACGGCGGCGGTGGTGACGCGCTATTTCGGCGGCGTGCTGCTGGGGACGGGAGGACTGGTCAGGGCGTATACGCAGGCGCTGCAGGCGGCTTTAGAAAACGCGGAGACCGTGACGGTGCGCTATGGGGCGCGTTACCTCGTGACGGCGGATTATACGCTCGCGGGGAAGCTCCAATATCTTTTTGCGGGGCACGGGGCCGTGATCGAGGATACGGTATATACCGATAAGGTGGAATTTTATCTCTTCGTGCCGTTCGATATGGAGGAGCGGCTGAAAAAAGAGATCGTGGAACAGGCGGCGGCAAAGGTAAAAACAAAGCGGCTGGAATACGCTTGGCGCCCGGAGAAGGAGGGCGGCGGCCGTTGATCCGGGATCGGGCGGAGGCAGGGGAATGTCATGGACGAGCTGAGAGCGGAAATGGAAGAATTAAAGGAGCTGCTTCAGACCAGACAGTATACAAGGCTCAGGCAGAGTCTGGCGGAGCTTAACGATGCGGATATCGCGGCTTTTATTGAAAGTCTGGACGAAGAGGATCTGCTGAAGGTATTCCGTATCCTGCCCAAAAGCTGCGCGGCCGATGTGTTTTCCTATCTGGAGGTGGAAAACCAGCAGATGATCATCACTGCGCTCTCCGATAAGGAGGCGGCGAATATCATCGATAACCTGATGGCCGACGATGCGACCGACCTGCTGGAAGAGATGCCCGCCAATATCGTCAAAAAACTGCTTGCGAACGCGAGCCCCGAGACAAGGCGCGATATCAACCATCTGCTGCGTTATCCCGAGGATTCCGCCGGAAGTATCATGACGGTGGAATATGTGGATCTGAAAGAAAATATCACCGTGCAGGAGGCGATAGAGAGGATCCGGCGGGTAGGGGTGGACAGTGAGACGATCAATATCTGCTATGTGCTTGACAGCAAACGGATGCTGCTGGGTACGGTCGCCCTGCGCTATCTGCTGCTGAGCCAGCCGGACGCCGTGATCGGGGAGATCATGCATGAGAACGTGATCTCCCTAAATACGCTGATGGATCAGGAAGAGGTCGCCCGGCAGTTCCAGAAATATGACTTTACCTCTATGCCGGTGGTGGATAATGAGAACAGGCTCGTCGGCATTATCACCGTCGACGATGTCGTCGATATCCTTCAGGAAGAGGCGACGGAGGATATCGAGAAGATGGCCGCGATCGTTCCGTCCGACAGATCCTATATGCGGACGGGAGTCGTCGAGACTTGGAAAAAGAGGATCCCGTGGCTGCTGCTCTTAATGATCTCCGCGACCTTTACGGGCAGGATCATCACTTCGTTTGAGGACGCGCTCAGCAGCTGCGTCGTGCTGACGGCCTTTATCCCTATGCTGATGGATACCGGCGGCAACGCGGGCGGACAGGCGAGCGTAACGATCATCCGCGGGCTTTCGTTAAACGAGATAGAATTTGGAGATATCTTTTCCGTCATATGGAAGGAGAGCAGGGTCGCGCTTTTATGCGGGATAACGCTGGCGGCGGCCAATTATATCAAGCTGTTGTTTTTGGACCGGGTAGGCATTGAGGTGGCGAGCGTCGTCTGCCTGACTTTGGTCGTGACGGTATTTATGGCAAAGCTGGTAGGCTGCACGCTGCCGATGTTTGCCAAAAAGGCGGGCTTTGACCCTGCGGTCATGGCGAGCCCCTTTATCACGACGATCGTCGACGCGATCTCGCTGATGGTATATTTTCAGATCGCAGCCATGCTGCTGCGTCTTTAAAGGAGAGGATATGAAACTGGTCTCATGGAATGTCAACGGCCTTCGCGCCTGTGTGGGGAAGGGCTTTTATGACTTTATGAAAGAGCAGGAGCCGGATATCATGTGCGTGCAGGAGACGAAGCTGCAGGCCGGACAGATCAAAATGGAGCTTGCGGGCTACCATGAATACTGGAACTATGCGGAGAAAAAGGGGTATTCCGGTACGGCGCTCTTTACCAAAGAGGAGCCTAAAACGGTAAGCTACGGGATCGGCGTTCCCGAGCACGATAAGGAGGGACGGGTGATCGCCGCCGAATATGCGGATTTTTATGTGGTGACGGTCTATACGCCCAATTCCCAGAACGAGCTGGCGCGGCTTTCCTACCGTATGGAATGGGAGGATGCCTTCCGCACTTATTTAAAAGGGCTTGAGAAAAACAAGCCGGTCCTTTGCTGCGGGGATATGAATGTCGCGCACGAGGAGATCGATCTGAAGAATCCGGGGACCAATCATCAGAACGCAGGCTTTACCGATGAGGAAAGGGAAAAATTCAGCCGCCTTCTGGAAAGCGGATTTATTGATACCTATCGTTATTTTTATCCCGACAGGGAAGGGGCGTATTCTTGGTGGTCTTACCGGATGCGCGCGCGGGAGAGGAATACGGGCTGGCGTATCGACTATTTTATCGCCTCAAGCGTCCTTGCGGAGCGCCTTGCGGACGCCCTGATCTATTCGGAGGTATACGGTTCGGATCATTGCCCGATCGGGCTTATCGTCAAATAGAGATCCCCGCGGGCCGTATCCTGAAGGCGGCGGGGAAAGATTTCGTTTTGAGAGGAGCATTATGAAATGGTAAAAGCAGTTGTAGGAGCAAACTGGGGAGACGAGGGGAAAGGCAAGATCACGGATATGCTTGCCGAGCGGTCCGATATCATCATACGGTTTCAGGGCGGCGCGAACGCGGGACATACGATCGTCAACGACTATGGGAAATTCGCGTTACATACGCTGCCGTCGGGCGTATTTTACGGACATACCACCTGCGTGATCGGCAATGGCGTGGCGTTAAATATCCCCGTTTTGATGGAAGAGATACGCTCCGTTACGGACAGGGGCGTGCCGATGCCAAAGCTTTTGGTGTCGGACAGGGCGCAGATCGTCATGCCGTATCATATCCTGCTCGATACCTATGAAGAAGAGCGTCTGGCGGGAAGATCGTTCGGCTCTACCAAATCGGGGATCGCGCCTTTTTATTCCGATAAGTATGCCAAGATCGGATTTCAGGTCAGCGAGCTGTTTGAGGAAGAAGCCGCGCTGCGGGAAAAGATCTCTTCGGTCTGCGCAGTCAAGAACGTCCTGCTGGAACATCTGTATCATAAGCCCCTGCTCGATCCGCAGGAGCTGCTCGATACCCTGCGTGAATACCGGGAGATGATTGCCCCCTATGTCTGCGACGTTTCCGCCTATCTGGATCGGGCGATCCGGGAGGGCAGGGATATCCTGTTAGAGGGGCAGCTTGGCACCCTAAAGGATCCCGATCACGGGATCTATCCGATGGTGACGTCCTCGTCCACGCTGGCGGCCTATGGTGCGATCGGCGCGGGGATCCCGCCCTATGCGATCACGCAGGTCATTACCGTATGCAAGGCGTATTCCTCCGCTGTGGGAGCGGGCGCGTTTGTATCGGAGATTTTTGGCGGGGAAGCGGACGAGCTGCGCAGGCGCGGCGGCGACGGCGGGGAATATGGCGCGACGACGGGACGGCCCAGAAGAATGGGCTGGTTTGACTGCGTGGCGTCCCGGTACGGCTGCCGCCTTCAAGGCACGACGGACGTTGCGTTTACCGTGTTAGACGTGCTGGGATATTTAGACGAGATTCCCGTGTGCGTTGGCTATGAGATCGACGGCGAGGTGACGCGGGAGTTTCCGGTCACGGCGAAGCTGCACAGGGCCAAGCCGGTGTATGAGACGCTGCCGGGCTGGAAAACGCAGATCAGGGGGATACGCGATTATAAAGAGCTTCCTGAGAACTGCAGAAATTATGTGGAATTTATCGAGCGGCAGATCGGCTATCCGATCACGATGGTAAGCAACGGGCCGGGACGGGGCGATATTATCTACCGGGAGAGCCCGCTTAAAAAATAGACGGCGCGGCGGGGCGGGAAAGGCCGGATCCGTTACGGCGCGACAGGGGCGGGCAGGCCGAGAATGGGCAGAATGTCCCACAGATGTGCGATCGTATGCGCGAAGGACGCATTTTCCGGCATGGGCTGGCCGCTGGGATTGTACCAGCAGCAGGCGATCCCGGCATTTTTCCCGCCGGCCATGTCGCTGGTCAGGGAGTCGCCGATGATCAGCGTCTCTTCCCTGCGAAAATCCGGGATCTGCGCAAAGCTCCTTTGGAAAAACTCCGCGGAGGGCTTTTCATAGCCCAGCTCCTCCGAGATAAAGAAGCCGTCCATCTCTTCCGCGAGGCGGCTGAGGGACAGTCTGCTGCGCTGCGTGGAGGCGACGCCGTTCGTGACGATGTACTGCCGGTGCGTTTTATGGAGCTTTCTGCAGAGCGTGAGGGAATCGTCCAGATAGAAAAAGACGCTGCCAAGCAGACGTTGATATTCGTCCCGAAAGGCGGGGATATCTACGTCCTTAATGCGTATCGTCTCGAAGAAGCTGACAAAACGCTGGGTCAGGAGCTTTTCTTTGGTGATCTCGCCGCGTTCCAGCATTTTCCAGTAGGAGATATTGGTCTTCGAGTAGATAGACAGCAGCGCTGCCGTCGGCTGGATACCGATATGTTTCAAACAGGTGTCCAGCGCATACTTTTCAGAGGCGGAAAAGTCAAGCAGCGTATTGTCCAGATCCCAGAGCAGCGTCGTATACATGATGACCTCCCGATCGATAAAGAGCCGCTTCCCTGCGCCGCGGGCCGTTGCCGCGGACAGCATAGAGCGACAGGATTTTCATTGATGATAAGAGTTTAACAAATACGGGAAAGGGATGCAATCCTATGATTCAAAATGTGATCTTCGATATCGGAAATGTACTCACCTATTATACGTGGGAGAAGCATATCCGCAGCTTTGGATTTTCGGAGGCGGTCTATGAAAGAGTCGTGCGCGCGACGGTAAAGAGCAATGAATGGAATGAATTTGACAGGGGCTGCCTGTCCGATGAAGAGGTAGTAGAGCTGCTGACGCGCAACGATCCGAGCGTGGAGAAGGAGATACGAAAGGCGATGGCGGATGTCAGTGGTCTGGTGGAGCGGGCGGATTATGCGATCCCGTGGTTAAAAGAGCTGAAGGAAAAGGGGCTCGGCCTTTACTATCTTTCAAATTTTTCCTATAAGGCGGGGCGCGAATGCAGACATGCGCTGGATTTTCTGCCGTATATGGACGGCGGCATCCTTTCGTGCGAGGTCAAGCTGGTCAAGCCGCAGCCGGAGATCTACCGCCTGCTGCTGCAAAAATATGACCTGAAAGCGGAGGAATGCGTCTTTTTGGACGATACGGCGGCCAATGTAGAGGCGGCCAGAGCCGAAGGCATCCGCTCCTTCCTTTTTACGGGAAAGGACGACGCGGCTCTAAAGCTTGCGGAGCTGGGCGTGGTATGACTGCCGTTTTCAGCGTTCTTTAAGTTTTTTGTATAAAAGGAGATAGAGCCACAGCAGAATGGGGATCCCGATGGTCGCGACCATGCAGGCCTGAAACAGCCTGTCCCAGTTGGGAATGTCCAGAAACGCCGTGATCAGCGTCAGGAGATAGAGCGCCGCCAAAATGCCGATCCCGATCAGCGCGGCAATGGATTTTTTATTTTTTTTCATAACGGTTCCTTTCCAAGCGGCTTCCTGCGCCGGAAGCGTTTGCACTATTTACCAGTATGATACTTTAAAAAGAAGGAAATTGTAAAGAGACAGGAGGAATTACCATGCAGATCATCAGAGCGACCGACTACTATCGTATGAGCCGTATGGCGGCCAATATCATTTCCGCGCAGGTCATCATCAAGCCGGACTGTGTGCTTGGGCTCGCGACGGGTTCCACGCCGATCGGGACCTACGAGCAGCTTATCCGCTGGTACGATAAGGGGGATCTGGATTTTTCCGGGGTAACGAGTATCAATCTGGACGAGTACAAGGGGCTTTCCCCGGACAACGACCAGAGCTACCGCTACTTTATGAATGAACATCTGTTTAAGCATATCAATATCAAACCGGAAAATACCTATGTGCCGAACGGGCTGGAAATGGACAGTGAAAAAGCCTGCGCTTCCTATAATGAGATCATCGCGCGCTGCGGCGGGATCGATCTGCAGCTTCTCGGGCTGGGCCATAACGGACATATCGGCTTTAACGAGCCGGGCGAAGCCTTTGAAAAGGAAACGCACTGCGTCGATCTGGCGCAGAGCACCATCGACGCCAATGCGCGCTTTTTCGCTTCGATGGATCTTGTGCCCAGACAGGCCTATACGATGGGGATCAAGACGATTATGCAGGCCAGAAAGATCGTCGTCGTCGTGAGCGGCGAGTCCAAAGCGCAAATCGTCAGGGAGGCTTTCTTTGGCCCGTGCACGCCGCAGGTGCCGGCCTCCGTATTACAGCTCCACAATAATGTGACGCTGGTCGGAGACGAGGCCGCGCTGTCCCTGATTCCATAATATGGCATTTTGACGTTTCCGGCGTTCCGCCGCTTTTTATGCAGGAGAAGCGGCGGAGCGCTTTTTGCGTGCGCCTGCGGGCTTATTTGTTCCTTCCGCAGCACTTTTTGTATTTTTTGCCGCTCCCGCAGGGGCAGGGATCGTTCGGATAGATCTTTTCCCCCTTTACGATCGTCGTGGAGGATTTTTGCTCCTTATAGAGCGCCTTCTGCTTTTCGGCGTCAAAGATATCGTTCCATTCCTCAAGCCCATACAGCCAGTCCGCTCCGGCGGCTACCATATTTTTATAGAGGAGCTCCTTGTCAAAGCCGAGATTGACCTTCGTGTCCTCTTCCATCTCTTCGATCGGATTTGCTTCCCGCAGGCTGTCGTTGATACCGTCCAGAAATCCGGTCATGGTCATGATATCCACTTGATATTTCTCAGCCAGCTCCTTTACGGTGCCCTCTACCGTCTCGTCGGGATTTTTCAAAAGCTGCGCGTAAATTTCCTTTTCCTGCTGAAAATAAGCGGTCCATAATCTTTTTAGATCGCCCTTGTTCGCCTTTTCGTCATAAGCCTTATCTCTCCATTGCTGTAACAGTGCCATGTTCTTTCCCCTTCTATCCTGTGATGTTTTTTCGCGTGTTTGGGCGGACGGGGCTTATCTCCATGCCCTGTCCATTGCCCATTATATAACAAAACGATTTTCCTGTCCATATGCCGAGCGGACGGCATTTTTTAATTTTTTCAAAAATCTTTGCGGACCTGTGTATAGAAAGCGGGATATGGGGCCATACTAGGAATGATCAAATGGACCCCCTCCTTTGATCATACGCTTACAAAAGATGCGAAATACTTATCCTCCCCTACAGAGGCTTTCGGGGCTGCAAAGGCGCGGCTTCGGGGGCCTCTTTTTATTTGCTGGAGCCGGAAACGGCTTTTGAGCGGCTAGCGCGCCGGGGGCAATGGCGGCGGATACCATGTGCCGGGGATATTCCTGCGCCGGAGGGATGGAAAGGATGGTATTGCTAGGGATTGCATTTGCGCGGTTGAAAGTGCGGTAAAATCTGTCCTTGTCAGAATATGCCTAAAGGGATACAATTTCGTGGCAGGAGAGAGATGTGCTGTAAAGATTTTTGCTTATTACGGAAGTGGTTTATTTTTTAAAGATATCCGAATGAGAGCCTGTATCTACAAGGGTTAAGGTTAATACATTGTCTTCGATCAGATAGACAAGAAGCCAATCAGGCTTAATGTGGCATTCCCGAAAACCAATAAAGTTTCCAGACAGGGCATGATCCCGATATTTTTTATCAAGCTGCCTGCCCTGACGCAGCAGATCAACAACATCGTCCAAAAGAGAAATATCGAGACCTCGTTTTTTCATTAGCTTATAGCTTTTCTTGTAAGCAGTGGTAAATTTGATCTTGTACATTAATCGTCAAGCGCCGCCTTTAGTTCTTCCATGCTGTTGTACCCCTTGATGTCAGGATCGCGGGATATTTTTCTGGCTTCGGCCATTGCGTTGAGCGTTTGGTCGCTGTATTGCGGAACCTCTACTGCAAAAGGCAGACCGCCGCGGAGGACACATTGATGCAGAAAAAGATTTACTGCGCTTGACATATCCAAACCAAGTTTTGAAAATAGAGCTGTTGCTTCACGTTTAATATTTGAATCAATACGAATTTGGGTTGGAGTGGTAGACATACAATCGTCTCCTTTCGATTATGCTCTTATTATAGGTGTTTCGGTTTACAATGTCAAGCGTTTTGACTATGTTTTCATATTGACAGAGGGAAAAATGCTGTATCTGGTGAATAGCAAGCCGAGAGTCCCGTTTGTAACCCAAGAATCCCGTTTTGTAAATGAAAGTCCTGTTTTGTAAAC
>CANQTG010000068.1 GCA_947626715.1 uncultured Lachnospiraceae bacterium
GGGACGATAGCGGTAACGCTTCCTGCGGTATGTCAGGTAGCGGTAGCGGCTCTTCCCGCTGTTCCTGCGGCATAAGCCGTAAGGATTTCAGAAGTTATAGTATTTTCCAACATTAAAACACCTTTTTTACATGTAAGAATATAGTGTGGTTTCAGGGATCCCGGCGTGTAATAGCGCCGGGGTTCTGTCTGTGGGGGGGGAGGACTGTCATTAGAAAGTTTTTATACATTTTTCCTTCATGAAAGCGGTGATCTCCCCATTGTCCTTGTCCTCATAATAATCGACCAGCAGTTTTTTGAACACAGGCACTTCTTTTTCCGGGATAATGAGCATTCCAGCGCCCTGCGAGATCATATAGTGGTTCGCAAAGATCACGGAGATCCTCTTGTTGCCATCATTAAATATTTGCGCCTTCATGCAGGAAAGACAAAGCGTAATGGCCTTTTCGCCTGCCGGAAGCGTATTGGTAAGGAGAGCTTCCAGATTTTCTTTGACGATACTTTCTATAGGCAGCGGCGGAATGTAACTTGTGCCGCCGATGGTGACCGGAACGCCGCGAATGCGGCCTCCGTCCTGATAAAAGCCTTCATTTACCAACTTTGCGATATGGCAGAGGATAGAATAATCGGTTGGATAGTTGATTACGTCCTTATCGAGCACAAATTCCCATGCATGTTTTAGATTCAGGATTTTCTGTACGTCCGAGGCGGACATTCCATTGACATTACCGTTTTCAATGATATCCTCCGTCTGCGGAAATGTTGTGGCTACGCCTTCCAGTATGGCCTGATCGTAGATAGTGGATTTCATATTGGCTCTGGCAAAGTCCAGATTCATCTGTACTCTTGCAGGCAGCTCTGCATTCGAATATCCAAGCTGCGCCAGTTCCTTATCGAGCCGACGAATATTTTTTTTCAATTCTCTGCTTTCGCGGGCATTTCTTAAAAGCAGCTGATATAATTCGTCTGAATATTCTCCTACATAAGTTGAAGTCAGCCTGCTGGCAATACGTTTGCGGATATAAAGATACTTTTTTTTATTACATTCTTTGATCTCAGGACTGCCGTCGTAGGGCAGAAGGTTTAATCTTGCCTGAAAATCGGCTCTTTGATGAAGCAGCTCCTGTATTTGGGCATAATTATTGTTCATAAGATCCTCCTATGGGAAACTATAGAAAAATATAGGGAACTTTTTGCTATTTTAAACTATCATATTGTTCCCTATTTTTCAAGACTTATTCATTTGGCGTTTTTCTGTTTTTTAAATGTTGATTATAGAGGGGGGGGTACGATGTGATATGTTGTGAACTGTAGATGTAAACAGTTCATTGATTAAAGATGAAAGCCATAAATACCGCAATCTCCGTTCCGTTTTGCAAATTTCCGAAAGTTTCCACTGAAAAATTGAAATCAGAGATTGACAGTACGGGAAAAAGGTTTATTTTTACCAGTAAGAAATGGGTTTTTACCGTACAGTGTTTCACCCAAGCGGGCTGCTCGTTTCTTTATTGTCAATATGTTATAAAGATATTTCCTGTCATCGTTCGCATGATGAACCAGCATATTTGCAGAATAAATACTGATATTCTCAACATCAACTTAACGATAATGAAAAAACCTCGGTTATCTGGCCGGGGCTTTTTGAAATTGCGGCTCTTGCCGGTAGGGGAGCGGTGGCAAGCCCGCCGCCCCTTTACTCTTCTTTTCAATCCTCTAAGGTCTTTTGTAGGTTTTCCGCGACCTTTTCGAGCTTTTCTTTTTCCTTACCTTCTTGCATTCCGGCAATCACTTCCAGAATGTCGTCAAGAACAAACCTAACAAATCCGTTAAATTGTTTATCGGTCATTCCCATATCCTGCATGTTTTCCTCCTTCCTCCGTCCGTTTCGGCCTTGCCGCTTTCCCGGCGGTTATTATCCTATGGACAATTTTTCTTTTTAATTAAAGTGATATTATTATAGCATAGTTGCGAGAGGAAACAAACGCCTTAAAGAAAAGAACCTCGACTATCTGGCCGGGGTTTTTGAAATTATGGCTTTTGCCGGTAGGGGAGCGGTGGCAAGCCCACTCCCATTTGATTTCTCTTATTATTCTTGTTCTTTCGCAAGTGCTATCTTGTCGAGTAATTCAACAAGTTCTTCTGTTGTGTAATTTTTCTTTTCACCGTTCGTAAAAATTAATCGTAAGTCATACAGCGTTGCCTTTCTAACTGTCTGCATTTCTCTCTCTGTCATTTCTAATGCCCCCATTTAATCACCTTTCTTTCTCCGTCAAGGTCTTGCCCTCTTGACAATTATATTATATATCATAGTTGTAACTATGCTGATATCTAATTATAAAAAAGTTAAAACTTTTACAATTCTATTTTCATGCGTTTAAGCTTTTCGTCAATGCAGGAATTTATGAATTGTGTTGTTGACATTCCTCTTTCTTTTGCGATTGCGTCAATTTTCTTTTTCTGTCCTGATTTCCTTAAAATTGTTATCCGGTCATATTTTTCTTTCTGGTATCTGTTGAGATAATCAAACGCCGCCTTCTTCTTCTCCTCTGTCGATACATCAAATGCCATATCTACCGTCCCTCCTTTGAATTATTTATAACTTTTTAAGCATTATAACCTAGTTTCAAATAATTTGCAAGCGGAATTGCAGACTCATAGAAAGCGCCAAACGAGGAATCCTTGACTTTGACTGCCGCATATGCTATAGTAGCGGTAGGCAAAATGATGAGAGTAACTCATAAAACCCCCTTTTTCAGGCATACTAAGCCATAGTTGCCGAAAGGGGGTTTTTTGATTGAACGGTGAAGTTCAAAAGCAGGATCAAAAGCGCATGAGCGGAAATCTGAACGAGGATATCCGCTATATGGAAGAGGCGCTTTCCGTAGGGAAGAATTTTGATATCTTATACAGAGTCATTCATATTGGCGGGAGGCAGGCGTGTTTTTATTTTATCGACGGTTTCTGCAAAGATGAATTGATGGAAAAAATGCTGCAATATCTGATCGGGATTGAAGAGAAGGACATGTCCGGGGACGTGCATGAGCTGCTGAAAAAGCATATGCCGTATGTGGAAGTGGATATCAGCGATACGTGGCGGGAGATTATCCACAATCTGATGTCCGGCGTGCTGATACTTATGATCGACGGCTATGAAAAGGCGATCCTGTTAGACGTGCGCACGTATCCGGCGCGCAGCGTGTCGGAGCCGGAAAAGGATAAGGTGCTGCGCGGTTCCAAAGACGGCTTTGTGGAAACGATAGTATTTAACACGGCGCTGATACGGCGCAGGATCCGCAGCACGGATCTGCGTATGGAAATGATGAACGCGGGGAAAAGCTCCGAGACGGATATCGTGCTGTGCTATATGGATTCCCGCGCAGACCATGATTTTCTAAAGAAAATAAAAGACGGGATCCGCAATATCAATGTGGACGCGCTCACGATGAATCAGGAAAGCCTAGCGGAATGCCTCTATAAGCGAAACTGGTTCAATCCGTTCCCGAAATTTAAGTTTACGGAACGGCCGGACACGGCGGCCGCGCATATTTTGGAAGGGAATATCGTGCTGCTGGTCGATAATTCCCCGTCCGCGATGATCATGCCGACGACGGTATTTGACGTTATCGAAGAGGCGGACGATTATTATTTTCCGCCGATCACGGGGACCTATCTGCGTTTTTCGCGATTCGTGATCGCGATCCTCACCTATGTGCTGACGCCGACCTTTCTGCTCTTTATGCAGAATCCCGACTGGATCCCGCGCGGTTTTGAGTTTATCCGTATCAGGGACGAGATGAATCTGCCGCTGATCTGGCAGTTTTTGATATTGGAGCTGGCGATAGACGGCCTGCGTCTGGCGGCGGTCAATACGCCGAATATGCTGAGTACGCCGCTCAGCGTTCTGGCGGCTCTGGTGTTGGGTGAATTTTCTGTTGACAGCGGCTGGTTTAATTCGCAGGTGCTTTTATACATGGCCTTTGTAGCGGTTGCAAATTATACGCAGGCCAGTTATGAGCTGAGCTATGCGCTCAAATTTATGCGTATCATCAATCTGATCGCGACCTGCCTGTTTGGCCTATGGGGATATCTCGGCGCGATCTTGCTATGCCTGCTCAGTATCGCGTGCAACCGGACGGTAGCGAATACCAGCTACCTCTACCCGCTGCTCCCGTTTCATGGGAAGGAATTGGCCAGAAGGCTTTTCCGCCTGCGGCTTCCCGGAGCGAAAGAGGAGTAGAGGACTGGGAAAGAGAAAGAGCGGATATGACAGAGCTGCCTTGCGCCACAGCACCACAGCGCGGCGGGGCGGTCGTCGGCGTACGTGTAGGAACCGTGGAAAAAACCTTGATTTCCGCGCCTGTTTGTGTGAAAATAGGGTACGGGCGGGCGCGCGGCGTTTTGGCGTCTGCCGGAATAAAAGATAAAGACCGGCGGGGATAGAGCCGGATGCGGAGGAAAGGTTTTATGAAAAAGATCAGGACAAGATTTGCGCCGAGCCCGACCGGGCGTATGCATGTGGGGAATCTGAGGACGGCTCTGTACGCCTATCTGATCGCCAAGCATGAGGGCGGGGATTTTATACTGCGGATCGAGGATACGGATCAGGAGCGTCTCGTGGAGGGAGCCGTGGACATTATTTACCGCACGCTGCAAAAGACGGGGCTTGCGCACGACGAGGGGCCGGACAAGGACGGCGGCGTGGGGCCTTATGTGCAGAGCGAGCGGCAGGCGCAGGGGCTATATCTGGAATATGCGAAAAAGCTGGTGGAAAAGGGGGAGGCGTATTACTGCTTTTGCGATAAGGAGCGCCTCGCTTCCCTGACAAGGGTCGTGGACGGTAAAGAGATCAATGTGTATGACAAGCACTGCCTTTCGCTTTCCCAACAGGAGATCGAGGAAAAGCTGGCGGCGGGAACGCCCTATGTGATCCGGCAGAACAATCCCCGCGAGGGTACGACGGGATTTGTCGATGAGATCTACGGGGAGATCACGGTGGAGAACAGCGAGCTGGACGACATGATACTGATCAAGTCGGACGGATACCCGACCTATAATTTTGCCAATGTCGTGGACGACCACCTGATGGGGATCACCCATGTGGTAAGGGGGAATGAATACCTTTCTTCTGCGCCGAAGTATAACAGGCTCTATGCGGCGTTTGGCTGGGAGCCCCCGATCTATGTGCATTGTCCTTTGATCACCGACGAAGAGCACCGCAAGCTTTCCAAACGCAGCGGCCATTCTTCCTTTGAGGATCTGGAGGAGCAGGGCTTTTTGACCGAGGCCATCGTCAACTTTGTCGCGCTTTTGGGCTGGAGCCCGTCGGACAATCGGGAGATTTTTTCTCTGGGGGAGCTGATAAAGATTTTTGACTATCATCATCTGTCCAAATCTCCGGCTGTCTTTGATTATACCAAGCTGAAATGGATGAACGGCGAATATATAAAGGCGATGGAGTTCGACGCGTTTTATGAAAGGGCGCTGCCTTATCTGCGGCGGGCTTTGACAAGGGAGCTCGATCTGAAAAAGATCGCCGCTATGGTGAAAACGAGGATCGAGATATTCCCGGATATTCTGGATATGGTGGATTTCTTTGAAAGACTGCCGGAATACGACGCGCAGATGTACGCGCATAAAAAGATGAAAACGACGAAAGAGTCCTCTCTTGAGGTCTTGCAGGAGCTGCTCCCCATTCTGGAAGCGCAGGAGGATTACAGTAACGACGCGCTGTATCAGACGTTGACTTCCTATGTGGAGAAAAAGGGCTGTAAAAACGGCTATGTGATGTGGCCGGTTCGGACAGCCGTATCCGGGAAACAGACGACGCCCGCGGGAGCGACCGAGATCATGGAGATCCTCGGGAAGGAAGAGACGCTTGCGCGTATCCGAAGGGGGATAGAGCTGCTGAATGGATAAACTTCAGGATTTTAACGCTTCCCAGCGGGAGGCGATCTGTCATGAGCGCGGGCCCGCGCTGGTTTTAGCGGGCCCGGGCAGCGGCAAGACGGCGGTGATCACGAAACGGCTGCAATATCTAACGCAGACGCTTAGGATACCTCCGCAGGAGATACTGGTCGTCACCTTTACCAAAGCGGCGGCGAAAGAAATGCAGCAGCGATTTGAACTGCTGGCGGGAGAGCGCCTGCCGATCCGCTTCGGCACCTTTCATGCGATCTTTTATCATATCTTAAAGGAACATTCCCATATTCCCCTCACGATCTTAAAGGAACAGGAAAAAACAGAATATCTGCACAGGATCCTAAAACGGGAAAGGCTGGAACCGGAATTAGCGGAGCCGCTGCTTGCATGGTTTGGGCGTATCAAAAACGGGCCCCTCGGTTTTCCGACGGCTTTTGCTCCGGGGCACGGCACGGGGCACGCGGACGTACAGGGCAATTCAGGACACGGCGCAGGATATGCAGATGTGCCGGGCGGTTCAGGGTTTGGCGCAGGATACGCAAGCGTGCAGGGCGATTCATGGCACTGTACGGGATATGCGGACATGCCGGGCAATTCAGGGCTTGGAGCGGGATATGCGGACGTACCGGACGAGATCGGGATCGGCGCGCCGCAGGCGGAGCGCATTTTCTTAGCCTATCGGGATCTGTGCAGAGAGCGGGGAAAGCTGGATTTTGACGATATGGCGTACGAGTGTCTGCGCCTGTTTGCGGAGAGCCCCGAGACGCTGCGTATCTGGCAGAGACGCTGCCGCTATGTTTTGGCGGACGAGTATCAGGATATTGCGCCGATACAGGAAAGGCTGCTGTTTTTGCTGGCGCAGCCGGAAAACAATCTGTTCGCGGTGGGCGACGACGATCAGGCGATCTATGGTTTCCGCGGCGCGGGAACGGAGAGTATGCTTTCCTTTCCCCGGCATTTCCTCGGAGCCAAAGAGATTTTTCTGGAAATGAATTATCGCTGCCGTCCGGGGATCATCGAGGCGGCCTGCGCGGTCATTTCTCAGAATAAAGCGCGCTTTCCCAAAACGCAGCGTCCGGCACGGGAACGGAGCATGAAGGAAGAAGTGATATGCAGGGGCTTTCCCGATCAGGAGAGCGAGAATGATAACATTTTAGAGATTCTGCGCGTTCTGCGGCAGGAAGGGGCGCTTTCCGCCTGCGCCGTATTGTACCGGAAGAGCGCGGACGCGCAGCCGCTGATCAACCTGTTAAAAGGATCGGGGATTCCCTGCGGCGGCCTGCAGGGGCAGAAAGGGCTGAGCGGACATTTTATAACGGAGGATATTCGGGCGTATCTGCGCTTTATTGCCGGAGAACGGACGAGAAAGAATTTTTACCGTATCATGAACCGTCCCGAGCGGGGCATAGACCGGGAGAGCTGCCCGCAGGAGACGGTCGCGTGGGAAGAGCTCCTTTCATGGCACCAATATGACAGAGACGTCATAAATAATATCCGAAAGCTGGAGCGGGACTGCCTTATGGCCGGGACAATGAGCCCGTATGCCGCCATGATGTATGTCAGGAAAGGGTTTGGGTACGAGAACTGGCTGCGGGAACGATACCGCGGCGCGCAGCTTGAAGGATATCTTGAGACGCTGCTGCGCCTTCAAAAGCTGGCGGGGCGGGCGGCCTGCCTGAAGGAATGGGAGGATTTATTGGATAAGGGGAAGGACGGGTGCGGGGAAGAAGCGGAGGGCGGCGGCGTCCGTATCCTGACCTATCACGCCTCCAAAGGGTTGGAATTTGACCATGTGATCCTGCCGGATTTAAACGAGGGGATCGTCCCGCACCGGAAAGCGGAAAGCGCGCCGCAGATAGAGGAGGAGCGGCGGATGTTCTATGTGGCAATGACGCGCGCAAAGGAAAGGCTGTATCTGTTTTACCAAGAGGGGACAAAAGAAGAACCGGAAACAATGTCCCGGTTCCTGAAAGCGTTGTCAGATTAAGGATTTTCAAGGTATTCGTCAAATTCCGCATTGTCCAGATATTCGTCGAAAGCGTCCGCGACGATCTCGTATTCCTCGTCGTCCTCGATATAGGAGAGCTCCGGCTCCTTGTTCGGATCGTTTTCATCTTCCGCATATCGGTAAAACCATACTTCACCGTCGGTATTTTCGCCTTTTTCGTCCAGAGGGAGCAGCACGATATAATCCTGCTCCTGTACCGTCAGGATCGTGATAACGGCGCAGTTGACATGGGAACCGTCTTCCAGTTCAAGCTCAACGGTCATTTTCTCGTCAATTTCATACTCGTTTCCCACCTTAGTACCTCCTGTTCGCTGGTGTCCGCTTTCCCTCATTTTACATAAAGAATGAAAAAATGTAAAGCATTTGAAAACAATTCTATAAAATCGTCGCAAAATAGAGATACTTGTGATATAATATGAGCACTTAGCGAGGTGTTTTCGAGCTTAGTGCGAATAGATACCTGACTTCTTAATGAGGTATTCGCGAATTTAGAAGTCATGGTATAATATGAGCACTTAGCAAAAAAATCTCAGGAAGCCGATGACAACAGGAGCGGACAGGAAAAGGGAAATGGCTATGAAAATAAGAAAAGGGAGCTTTTATCCGAGAGGCGTGACGGCGGTCGATGGGGGCGTGCAGTTCGTATTCCAGACGCAGAAAACAAATGCGGAGGTATCGATCGGGCTCTTTGCAGGCGAGAGGGAGCTTGCGCGGATTTCGGTGCCGGAGGAGCTGCGGCACGGCCTGCTTTACAGCGTGGTCATAGAGGGGATCCCCAAACGGGCGGACGGATACCGCTATTATGAAGGCGGCAAGCTCCTATGCGACCGTTATGCCAGAGGCGTGATCGGAATGCGCCGTTATGGGAAGGAGAGGGGAGAGCTCTTCTATGCGCTTCCGGGCAAGGCGTACGATTGGGGAGACGATAGGCCCCTGCGGCGTCCCTATAGCGCTTCCGTTATTTACGGGCTCCATGTGCGGGGCTTTACGAAGCACGCTTCTTCCGGCGTCGCGCATAAGGGGACGTTTGCCGGGATACGGGAAAAGCTGCCCTATCTGCAGGCGCTTGGCATTACGGCGATAGAATTGATGCCCGCCTATGAATTTGACGAAGTGGAAAAGACGGAGAGCCCCTATCAGAAGGAAGCGGGGACGAGGCTGAATTACTGGGGATTTAAGCCGGGCTATTATTACGCGCCTAAGAGCGCCTATGCGCACGATAAAAATGCGTCGGCAGAAATGAAAGATATGATCCGCGCGCTGCATAAGGCGGGGATCGAAGTGCTCATGCAGTTTTATTTTTCCGGCGGCGGGAATGCGAGCGAGATTCCCGATATCCTTCATTTCTGGGCGGAGGAATACCATATCGACGGCTTTCGCCTGATCGGGGAGAAGATACCGTCCGATACATTGGCCGCGGATCCCTTCCTGCGCGAGACAAAGCTGATCTGCGGCGAGATCCCGCTTCCGGGAAACGGCGGCGACGATCTTTATCCCAACAGGGGCCTTGCCCTCTGGCGGCAGGATTTTGCCTGCGCCATGCGCAGGGCGTTAAAAGGAGACGACGGCTCTCTGGAAGGAATGCTGTACCACCTGCGCGATAAGGAGGAAAGGGCGGGCGTGGTCAACGCGATCGCGTCCTACGACGGCTTTACGCTCTGCGATCTGGTTTCGTACGATCGGAAGCACAACGAAGAGAACGGCGAGGACAACCGCGACGGCAGCGACTATAATTACAGTTGGAACTGCGGCGCGGAGGGCAGGACGAGAAAACGGGCGATCCAGAGCCTGCGCCGTAAGCAGATACGCAATGCGCTGGCGCTGCTCTTTTTGTCGCAGGGAACGCCGTACCTGCGCAGCGGCGACGAGTTTGGACAGACGCAGGGGGGAAATAACAATCCCTATTGTCAGGACAATCCGGTGACGTGGCTGGACTGGAAGCTGACGCAGGCCAATGCATGGCTGCTCGATTATACGAGGAGGCTGATCGCCTTTCGCAGGGCGCATACGGTATTTTCTAGGGAATATCCGCTGCATGGGGCGGATTATCTGGGATATGGCTGTCCCGATATCTCGTTCCACGGAGAGGAAGCGTGGAAGCCGGAGCTTTATCCCGGTACGCGCAATGTCGGCGTCCTTTACAGCGGGAAATATGCGCAGACGCAGAGCGGCATCGCGGATAACGATTTTTATGTGGCGTTTAATCTGCATTGGGAAGAACACAGATTCGCTCTGCCGCGTCTGCCCAAAGGAATGCGCTGGAGGCTCTGCATGGACACCGCGCAGCCGGAAGAGGCTTGGGTAACGCCGAAGGGAGAGCCGGAAACATCGCCGCAAGTTTGCGCGGCGCGCTCCATACAGATCTATCAGTCGGAGAAAGAGGATGGTAAGTAATGCCTGCATGGAAACATTTTAAGACCATTTCCTATCATAAATATCTGGTCATGAAGGGCTGCTTTGCGGTGGGGCTCTATCGGCAGGGGCTTATGCACGATCTGTCCAAATATATGCCCGCGGAATTTTTGGTCGGCGCGCGGTATTTTCAGGGGAACAGGAGCCCGAACAATGCGGAGCGGGAAGAGAAGGGATATTCCTCCGCGTGGCTGCACCATAAGGGGAGGAACCGCCATCACTATGAATACTGGATCGATTACTGCGCGGAGGATCCTTCCAGCGAGACGGGAATGGTGCCGGTGCCGATGCCGGACCGTTATATCATAGAGATGTTCATGGACCGGATTGCGGCTTCCAAAGTATACAACGGCAAAAGCTATTCGGACGGGGACGCGCTTGCCTACTATAAAAAGGGGATACGGAAAATGCGAAAGCTCCTGCACCCCTATACGCGCAGGCGTTTGGAAAAGCTGCTCCTCATGCTGGCCAGAGAAGGGGAGGAAAAGACCTTTGCCTATATCCGTTCTACGCGCAGGAACGGCTATCATATTGAGATACGCAAAAAAAGCGCGGCCTGCGGGGCGCGGTAACATAAGAGAAAAACAGACATAAACTATTCATATAATAAAGGAGTGGAAATGATATGAACAGTTTATGCTTGTTGATCCTGCTGGCCTGCTGCTGCAACGGCGGCGGCTCCTGCAGCAATAACGGAGGATACGGGCGCGAAGGCGGCTTCGCGCGCGAGGGCGCTTATCAAAACGGCGGATATGGCCGCGGCTGCGGCCCGTCTTATCCGGGGGAAGGTACGTTTAGCGGGAACGGGCCGTTTTACGGCACCCAGCCGGCTTCTTTCCATGAAAACGACGGCTGCGGCTGCGAGGGAGGGAACGGGCTTTCCGCTTCCATGCCGCAGCGGGCGGAGCTGACGCCCGTTTTTCCGGGAATGCCGCCCTGCGGCTGCAATGACTGACGCGTATACGCTTTGTTGACGGATCAAAACGGGAGTGATATATTAGACAAGGCGATATGAAAGACCAGCGTATCGGAAATAGGCTCGATACGAAAGGCCAGCGTATCGGAGATAGACCCAGTACGAAAGACTAGCGTACCGGAGATAAGTTCGATACAAAAGATCGGCGCGCCGGAAAAACAGATCGGAGGAAAAGGAAATGATAGGAGAGAAAAAGGTGCTTTTCAGCGGTATGCAGGCGACGGGTTCCCTGACTTTGGGGAATTATCTTGGAGCGCTGAAAAACTGGGTTTCCCTGAGCGAGGAATATGAGTGCTTTTATTCGGTCGTGGATATGCATTCGATCACGATCCGGCAGGACGCGCCGCAGCTTCGCAAACGCGCCAGAGATCTTCTTACCTTATATATCGCGGCGGGGCTTGACCCTGAGAAAAACTGCATTTATTATCAGTCCCATGTGTCGGGGCACGCGGAGCTGGCATGGATCCTGAACTGCTTTACCTATATGGGAGAGCTGAACCGTATGACGCAGTTCAAGGATAAGGCCGCGCGTCATGCCGACAATATCAACGCGGGCCTGTATACGTATCCGGTGCTGATGGCCGCGGATATCCTGCTGTACCAGACGGACGTCGTCCCGGTAGGGAACGACCAGCTCCAGCATTTGGAGCTGACAAGGGACATCGCGCAGCGCTTTAACAGTATTTACGGAGAAGTCTTTACGATACCGGAGCCTTATATCGGCAGGGTGGGAGCGAGGATCATGAGCCTGCAGAATCCCTCCAAAAAGATGTCAAAGTCCGATGAAAATCCCAATGCGAGCATTTACCTGATGGACGATCCCGATACGGTGATCCGCAAGTGCAAGCGGGCCGTGACGGATTCGGAGGGCGTGATCGCGTACCGGGAAGAGCAGCCCGGCCTCCGCAATCTCATTGATATCTACTGCGCGTGCACCGACCGGACACCGGAGGAGACCGTTAAGGAATTTGACGGCAGGGGATACGGCGAGTTTAAAATGGCGGTGGGAGAAGCGGTCGTCGGCGTATTAAAGCCCCTTCAGGAAAGATATGTGCGCTTGTCGCAGGATAAGGAGCTGATCGACCGGGTGATCAAAGAGAACGCGGAAAAAGCGGGATACTACGCGCAGAAAACGCTGCGCAAGGTGCAAAAAAAGGTAGGCTTCCCGGAGCGTATCCGCTAGATCGGATCCGAATCCCTCGCAAAGACTTTCAAAAGGGTCTTAATAAAAAAAATAAAAAAGGGGCTGCGTCTGCCGCACAGTCCCTTTTATGCTGTAAATATTTATGTTGGGCATTCCGATCCGTCGCTCTTCCTGTCGGAATGTTTGATGTCCGCCCTTTGTCTGGGCGTTTGTCTCTTTTCTATTTTTTATTCTGATTTTACTTCCTGCCAAAGGCTGTTATAGAGCTCGTCGCCTTCTTCGCCCAGATAGGAATAGGTCTCCAACCCCTGATACTGGGAAAGGTCAGGGAACGCGATGGAAGAGTTTTTCAGATCCTCGTCCTCGATCAGCTCCCGCGCGCCTGTGTTGGGCGTGGAGTAGGTGATATATTCAAAATTTTTCAGCGCGATCTCCGGGCGGCACATATAGTCGATAAAGAGCTCCGCGTTTTCCTTATTGGGCGCGTTTTTGGGAATGACCCAAGAATCGATCCATACGTTGGTGCCTTCCTTCGGGATCACATATTCCAGATCGGGATTTTCCCGCTGCGTATAGATCGCTTCACCGGAATAGATCACGCCGAGCGCCGCTTCGTTGCCGATCATCTTATCGCGCACCTGATCGATGACGTAAGCCTGCACCAGCGGCTTTTGTGAGATCAGATCGTCTTTGGCCGCCTGCAGCTCGCCCTCATCGAGCGTATTCATGGAAGCGCCGTTGCGTTTGAGGGCGACCATAAAGGCGTCGCGGACGGAATCCTGCATTAAGATTTCGTCGGCGTATTTCTCGTTCCAGAGGATATCCCACGAGTCCACGGGATCGTCCACCATCGTCTTATTATACAGGATCCCGACGGTGCCCCAGCAGTAGGGGACGGAATATTGATTGTCGGGATCGAACTGTTTGGACTGTTCATAGTATTGCTGCCCGATGTATTTTTTGGCGTTGGGCACCTTGTCAAAATCAATCGTATCGAGCAGATCGTTGTCGATCATCTTTTTAATCATATAGTCGGACGGGCATACGACGTCGTATGCGGACGCGCCCGCCTCGACTCGGGGATACATGATCTCGTTCGTCTCAAATTCGTCGTAGACGACATGGATCCCGGTCTCTTCTTCAAAGCTGGTCAAAACGTCCGGATCGATATATTCTCCCCAGTTATAGACGATGACCTCGCCGTTTTCGCCCTCCGCGCTCTGGGAGCAGCCGGTGAGGGCAAGCAGCGCAGAGACGGCTGCCAATACTAGTAAGCTGTTTTTTTTCATGACGTTTCCTCCTCATACAATATCTTGTATACTATCTTTTAGATATAGTAAATGTATCTTGAAAACTTAAGAACTTTGTTCCATAGGCTTAGTTAAACCCATGATATAATTGTTCCTTCGTGTCGATCAGGTAATAGCTTTGTTTCCTCCTCATGCTTCCTTTTATAGAGCTAAGCCTTTTCCTTCTTCTTTTCAGGCGGCATCCTGTTTACGAGGAATAACAGGATAAGGACGACGGCGAAGATCAGCGTGGAAAGCGCGTACATCTCCGGCTTGATCCCCTTTTTCACCTCGGTATAGATCTTGGTCGAGAGCGTATCGACGCCGGGGCCTTTTGTAAAGTGCGTGATGATAAAATCGTCTAACGACATGGTAAACGCCATCAGAAAGCCAGAGAGGATACTCGGCAGAAGGTCGGGAAAGACGACCTTAAAAAAGGCGTATACCGGAGAAGCGCCGAGATCGAGGGCAGCCTCATAGACGCTGGGATTAAGCTGGCGCATACGGGGCATAACGCTCAGGATCACGTAGGGGATATTGAACGTGATGTGAGAGAGCAGGATCGTCATAAAGCCGAAACGCAGTCCCAGCGTGATAAACAGCAGCATTAACGAGATCCCCGTCACAATATCCGCGTTCAGCATGGGGATATTGGTAATGCCCATGAAAACGGCGCGGGTGCGGCGTTTCATGGCCTGCATGGCAAGGCAGGCCGCCGTGCCGATCACGGTAGCGGCCAGCGAGGAAAGCAGGGCGATGAGGATCGTGTTGGAGAGCGCCTGCAGGATTGCCCGGTTGTCAAACATGGAAAGATACCATTTTACGGTAAACCCGCCCCATTTCGCCCTCGTTTTGCTCTTATTAAAGGACAGCGCGATCAGGGTGAGGATCGGGGCGTATAGAAATAGGAAGATCAGGCCGATGTAGATCTTGCGGAGCGTATGTTTCATAGCTTGGGATCCTCCTCGTATTATAAAGTAGTAGTGTTTATAGACCCTCTCCAAGGTCTGTGTGCTATACTGTTTAAGATACTAT
>CANQTG010000069.1 GCA_947626715.1 uncultured Lachnospiraceae bacterium
GACGTCGAGGATCACCTGAATGCCGTTTGCCTTGAGCTCGCGAATGAGCTCCTTGAGCTCCGTGCCCTCGCGGTTGGTCTCCCGGCTGGAATTGTAGCTCGTGTTGGGAGCGAAAAAGCTGATCGTATTATAGCCCCAGTAATCATAGAGCCGCCGGTTATTGACATAGCGCTTATCTCTCGTCTCGTCAAATTCAAAGACAGGCATCAGCTCCACGGCGTTGACGCCGAGATCCCGAAGATAGGGGATCTTTTCTTTGAGTCCGGCGAAGGTGCCGGGCGCGGCGACGGCGGAGGAGCCGTCCATCGTAAAGCCCCTGACGTGAAGCTCATAGATGATGAGATCCTCCATCGCCGTATCGGAGGGCTTGGCGTTTCCCCAGTCAAAGTTATTGCGGACGACTCTGGCGCGGTAGCCGTTTTCATGGGAGGAAACGCCCCAGACGCCCTGCCCGACGACCGCCTTTGCGTAAGGATCCAAAAGAACGCGCGTCTTATCGAAGATCAGGCCCTTTTTCGGTTCATAGGGCCCATCCAGACGGTAGGCGTATTCAAAGTCCTCGATCTTGAGATTGAAAACGATCATGGAATAGACCCTTCCGATCCGGTAGTGCTCCGGGAAGGGAATCACGGCGAAGGGCTCCTTTTCCCCGCAGTTATAGAGCAGCAGCTCGCAGGAGGTAGCGCCCTGAGACTGTATCGTGAAATTGACGCAGGTATTGGAAAGGGCGGTCGCGCCGTTTTGATTGTAAAAGCCGGGACGGACTTGAAATCCGTTGATGACGTCAAACACCTTCAGTTCCCGTACGTTTAAAAGGCGTATGACGGATTCTTTTTCTGACATAAGCATTTTCCTCTGTATTTCCGTATTTCTTATTATTTTATCACAAACGGAAGCGTATTCCTATATTTTTAATTTGCTTTTATAAAATAAGTGTTGTAAAATACATGGGATAAAGAGGGGCGAAAGAATGCGTTTACGAAATATCCCCGGTTCGCGCGAGATCGTTGCGGCCAGTCCGAGCGTCGTGCGGGAGCCGGAAAAGGCAAGGGGCCGCTTTCGGGAATTGTTCGGGAACGGCCATCCGATCTACATCGAGGTGGGAATGGGCAAGGGGAAATTCCTAACGACGCTGGCCCGTCAGAATCCAGACTTAAATTATATCGGGATCGAACGGTATACGAGCGTGCTCCTGCGCGCGCTGCAGAAAATAAAAGAGGATCCGCCCCCCAACCTGCTGTTTTTATGCATGGACGCGGCGAGGATAGAGGAGGTATTCGCAGAAGGGGAGATCTCCCGCATTTATCTTAATTTTTCCGATCCGTGGCCCAAAGACCGCCATGCGCGGCGCAGGCTCCCGAGCGCGGAATTTCTGGCGCGCTACGACAGGATACTGGAAAAGGATGGAAGGCTGGAATTTAAGACCGACAATAGGGCCTTATTTGACTTCGCGCTGGAAGAGCTCCCAAAGGCCGGCTGGAAGGCGGAGCTGGTCAGCTACGATCTCCATGCGGATGCGGAGCTGATGCGCGGCAACGTGGCGACGGAATACGAAGAGCGGTTTGCCTCAAAGGGGAACCCGATCTATAAATATATTATCTACCGGTAACAATAAATCGTGCGGTACGTAGAAGGATACCGATCATGGTATAGATTATAGAAGGAAAGGAAGGCGGCACAGATGGAATATCAGTTTACGGATGCGAATTTTGAACAGGAGGTGCTAAGCTCCGATCTCCCGGTCCTTGTCGATTTTTATGCGGATTGGTGTATGCCCTGCAGGATGATGGCTCCGGTCATAAAGGAGCTGGCGCAGAAATACGAAGGAAAGGTCAAGGTCGGCAAGCTGAATATCGAAGAGAATCCCAAGATCACGGAGAGATACCGTATCATGTCGATCCCCTGCTTTCTGTTTTTCCGGGACGGGGAGAACAAGGAGAGCATAACAGGAGGGACGGCGAAAAGCGAGATGGAGGCCGCGATCGAGCGGCTGTTGGGATAAGGCTGCGGCTTGCAAAGATCCCTTTCACGGAGGTTTGAGGCATGTATATCATATTTCTGGCTTTATGGATCATCTTTAACGGAAATCTTACGCTGGAGATCTTCTTATTCGGCGTGGTGATCGCGGCGCTGCTCTACGCCTTTCTCTGTAAGTTTATGGATTTCAGTATTCAGAAGGATATCCTGCTGTGGAAAAAGGCGTTTCTGCTTTTCCGCTATCTGCTTATCCTATTAGTCGAGATCATGAAAGCGAACGTTACGGCGATGAAGCTCTTATTTTCCGAACGCTATGAGATCGAGCCGGCGCTGGTCCATTTTCGGACGGATCTGAAAACGAAGTTTGCCAGAGCGCTGCTCGCAAACTCCATCACCTTAACGCCGGGGACGATCACGGTCTCCCTAAAGGGGGACGAGCTCTGGGTGCACTGTCTGGATAAGACGCTGGCGGAGGGGCTTTCGGACGGGATCTTTGTCAAAGAGCTGGAAAGGCTGGAAAAGGTGAACGGGAAATGAACGCATTGGAGAACGTCAAAAATATCGTCTATATCGGCGCGCTGGTCATTCTGGCCGTCATGCTGATGTTCTGTCTGCTGAGGGCGGTGCTGGGCCCGCGCGTGGCGGACCGTATCGTCGCGGTCAATATGATGGGCACGATGGTCATGGTCATGATCGCGATCCTCGCGGTCAAGATGGGGGAGGGGTATCTGGTGGATATCTGCCTGATCTATGCCATGATCAGCTTTCTCTCGGTCGTCGTGATCACAAAGGTCTATATGGGCGTATACCGGGAGAAAAAAATGAAGGAAAAGGAGGGAAAGCAGGATGTATGAATGGGCGCGGTTTATCGCGGGGTGCTGCTTTCTGCTGACGGGGCTCGTGATCTTTGCGATCGAGCTTTACGGCGCGTTTCATTATCATTATGTCTTAAACCGGATGCATATGGCGGCCTTTGGGGATACGTTAGGGATCGGCGTTTCCCTCGTGGGCCTTATGATTATCAACGGGCTGAATTTTACGACGTTAAAGCTCCTGCTCGTGATCGTCTTTTTATGGTGCGCGTCTCCGGTATCCTCCCATTTGATCGCGAGGCTGGAGACGGCGACGAATGAGAAGCTGGATACGTATATGGAGATAGAGAAGGCGGAGGAGGAAGAGGAATGAGGGTCTTTACATATCTGCTGATGGCGTTTTTGATCCTGTGCGCGATCTCCGTCAGCCTGTCCAAAAATCTGTTAAATTCGATCTTGATCTATATGTCGTTTAGCCTGATCATGTCGATCATCTGGGTCATTTTGGAATCGCCTGACCTTGCGATCACGGAGGCGGCGGTGGGCGCGGGCGTTACGAGCCTTCTGTTTTTTGTCACTTTAAAAAAGATCCATGCGATCAGCGGAAAGGAGTCCGGCGATGAGCAGGAAAAAGACTGAAAAGGAATATCAAAAGAGCTTTGCCTATTACTTTTTCCGCTGGTTAAACGGGGAAAAGGACGAGTATCTCGGCGAGGTGGAGATAACGCCTAAGGAGCCTTACCGGGAAACGGAGGAAGAAAAGCGGGCTAGGATACGGGGGAAACGGGCGATCTTCCTGCGGCTGTACGGCGCGAAGAAAACGCGGGCGGTCCGGGCGTTCGAGCTCTTCTATAAGGCGGCGTCCGTCGTCTTCTGCGGGATCCTGATCTGCCTGCTGCTGCTTACCGTGTCGTATCTGCCGCCGACAGGCGCGGCGGATAAGCCGGTCAATAACGAGGTGTCTGAGCGTTACATAGAAAACGGCCTTCAGGAGACGGGCGCGGTCAATATCGTCAGCGGCATGATCCTAGATTACCGGGCGTTCGATACGCTGGGGGAATCGCACGTATTGTTTATTGCGACGATCACGGTGCTGATCCTGCTGCGTCTGGATAAGAAGAAAAACGACGGGGCGGGGATCACGGCCGAGCAGGCGGAATTAAACGACGCCGTTTACGAGCCCAAGAGCGATACAATCCTGCAGACGGCGGCCTTTATCCTCGTGCCGGTCATCATGATCTTTGGGCTCTATGTTATCCTGAACGGGCATTTGGGCCCCGGCGGCGGATTTTCCGGCGGGGCGATCATCGGGGCGGGGCTGATCCTGTATCTGAACGCCTTCGGATTTGAAAAGACGGAACGCTTCTTTACGGAAAAGACCTATAAATGGGTCAGCTTCGGGGCGCTTTCCTTTTACTGCCTCGCGAAGAGCTATTCCTTCTATACCGGGGCGAACCATCTGGAAAACATCATTCCCAAAGGGACGCCGGGAGCGATCCTGAGCAGCGGGCTGATCCTGCCGCTCAATATCGCGGTCGGGCTCGTCGTAGCGTGTACGATGTACGCCTTCTATGTGCTGTTCCGCAAAGGAGGGTTCTGAAATGGGAGCGAATCTGTGGGTAAATTACGGAGAGGCGGTGGCGGCGGTCCTGTTCGGGATCGGATTCGGGAATCTGCTGCTGCAAAAGAACCTGATCAAAAAGATCATCGGCCTGAATATCATGGACTCCGCGGTATATCTGTTTCTGGCGGAAAAAGGCTATATCGAGGGGCGGGCCGCGCCCATTGTCGTAAACGGGGTGCAGGAGGCGGCGGCCTATATCAATCCGATCCCGAGCGGACTGGTGCTGACGGGTATCGTGGTGTCCGTATCGGTATCCGCGCTGATGCTGTCCCTTACGATCCGCTTGTACCGCAGGTATCATACACTGGATCTGGATCAGATCTCCCTGATGATCAAAAGGGAGGGACGATAGATGGATTTTGTATGTAATATCCCGTTTATTTCGATCCTGCTCTCCCTCTTTTCGGGAACGATCTGTTCCGTCCTTCCCGGCAGGGCGGCGAAGTGGGTCAATACGGCGGTCATCGTGAGCGTCGGGATCATGTCCGCGATCCTGCTTGTCTATGTGAACGGGACGCAGGAAAGCTTTGTGTATATGATGGGGCATTTCCCCGCGCCGTGGGGCAACGAGATCCGCGCGGGCGTTCTGGAGGCGGGAATGGCGCTGTTCTTCTGCATGATCATGCTGCTGTGCATGTGGGGCGGGAGAAAGAAGCTGGACGAAGAGGTGGAGGAGAGCAAGCACAATCTGTACTATATCCTTGTCAATCTGATCCTTTCCTCCCTCTTGGCGCTGATCTATACCAACGACCTGTTCACGGCGTACGTGTTCGTAGAGATCAACACGATAGCGGCCTGCGGCCTGATCATGATACGGCAGATCGGGCGCACGCTGGAAGCTGCGGTGCGCTATATGATTATGAGTCTGGTCGGCTCCGGGCTTTTGCTGATCGGGATCTGTATGCTCTATGATCTGACGGGACATCTGCTTATGTCCAATATCCAAGAGGCGGTCGCGCAGATTTTGGAAGAAGGGACGTATACGGTGCCGCTTGTCATCACGATGGCGCTGATGGTGACGGGGCTGGCGATCAAGAGCGCGCTGTTCCCCTTCCATGCGTGGCTGCCGGACGCATACGGATATTCCACGATATCGTCGGCCGCGATCCTCTCGAGTCTGGTATCGAAGGGCTATATCTTTCTGTTGATTAAGATCATATACAGGGTGTTTGGATTTTCGGTCTTCCATGATTCCCATATCATAAACGTTTTGTTTGTGTTTGGGCTGGCGGCGATGATCTTTGGCTCCCTGAGCGCGATCAAGGAAAGCGATATCCGCCGTATGATCGCGTTCTCGTCCGTCGCGCAGATCGGCTATATCTATATGGGGATCGGTCTGGGGACAAAGGTGGGCATGATCGCGAGCATTTACCACATTATCGGACATGCGGCGGGAAAGGCCCTGCTCTTTATCGCCGTGATCGGCCTAACGGATGCGTCGGGCTTTTCGAGGAGCTTTTTTGATCTTGACGGAGCGGCCTATCGGAATAAGATCGCGGGGATCGGCTTTACGGTGGGGGCGCTCTCGATGGTCGGCGTGCCGATGTTCGCGGGCTTTGTCAGCAAGCTCCTCTTCGCGCAGGCGGCGGTCAACAATGTCGGGAAGCTGATGCCGACGATGATCGTGCTGGCGGTCAGCACGATACTGAACGCGATCTATTTTATGAAAACCGTGATCCGAATCTATACGCCGGCCGAAAATACGGAGTTTGCGGTCATTCCGTTAAAGCGCGAAAAGCTGTACGGGGTGGCTGTGGTATTGTTTGTGATTTTAAATATCACGCTGGGCATGTTGTCCCAGCCTGTGGTGGATATGATACGCAGCGGACTGGAAATGTTCGCATAAGGAGGAATGCAGGATGAATGAATCCGTGATCTTGATGTTTCCCATAGTTCTTCCTGTCCTGTTTGGAGGCGCGATCCTGTGCGTTCCGCGGATACGGAGCAGGAGCGCGCTGCTGTGCGCGGCCGGCGCGGGGCTTATCCTGACGGCACTGTCCGTGCTTGCGGTCCTGCTTGGGAACGCGGATACCTATACCCTGTTTTATCTGACGAAATCGCTGCCGGTCTATTTTCGGCTGGACGGGATCGGGAGGCTGTTTGCGGCGGTCATGGCGCTGGTGTGGCTGCTGGGCGGCGTATATTCCTTTTCTTATATGAAGCATGAAAAGGAAGAGAAGCGGTATTTTGGCTTTTATCTGATCGTATACGGGATCATTCTTGCGCTTGCCTTTTCCGGCAATATCATTACCTTTTATCTGTTTTATGAGCTGATGACCCTGTTTTCCGTGCCGCTGGTGCTGCATAAGGGGACGAGAGAGGCGGTCATGGCGGGGCTGAAATATCTGCTGTATTCGCTCTGCGGCGCTTATCTGGTCTTATTCGGCATTTATTTCCTGTTCCGCTTTTCCAATACCCTGAGCTTTACTTGGGGCGGCGTACTGAATCAGGAGCTGATCGGAGGAAGGGAGCCGTTTCTGCTTTTTACAGCGTTTCTTATGATCTTGGGATTCGGCGTAAAGGCGGGCATGTTCCCCCTGCACAGCTGGCTGGCGACCGCCCACCCGGAAGCGCCGGGGCCCGCGTCCGCGGTACTGTCCGGCATTATCGTAAAATGCGGCGTGCTGGGCGTGATCCGCACGGTATATTATCTGTTCGGCGCGGAGTTTTTGCGCGGGAGCTGGGTGCAGACGGTATGGATCGCGCTGACGCTGTTTACCGTGTTCATGGGCTCTATGCTGGCGTATCGGGAGAAGCTCCTGAAAAAGAGGCTGGCCTATTCGACCGTGAGCCAGATCTCGTATATCCTATTCGGGCTTTCCGTTTTGGACGGGACGGCCATGACGGGGGCGCTTTTGCATGTGATCTGCCATGCGTTCGTAAAATGCGCGCTGTTTTTATGCGCGGGCGCGATCATCTGCAAAACCGGCAGGACGCGGGTCGATGAATTAAAGGGGATCGGAAAGGAAATGCCGGTCATGATGTGGTGCTTTACGCTGTGTTCGCTCGCCCTCATCGGGATCCCGCCTACGGGCGGCTTTGTAAGCAAGTGGTATCTGGCGGTCGGCGCGCTGAAAAGCGCCGTTCCCGTGTTCTCGTGGCTCGGGCCGGTCGTGCTGCTGGTAAGCGCGCTGCTGACGGCGGGCTATCTGCTGCCGATCGTATCCGACGCCTTTTTCCCGGGAGCGGAATATGAAAGCGGGAGCTTTGAGAAAAAGGAAGCGGATCCTTATATGCTGCTTCCGATCGTCATATTGACGGCGCTGGCGGTTGCAATGGGCGTTCTGTCCGCACAGATCGTTCCTTTCCTGCAGACGGCAGCAGGATAAGGGGAGAGGAGGAAAAAAGATGCAGCCTGTTATGATGTTTGTCGCCGTATTGCTTCCGGTTCTGGCGGGCGTTTTGGCTATGCTGATTCCCTTCTCCAAAAGAAAGTATCTGGAGATCTTTCTGGAGGGAATGTCGCTGCTGGATTCCGTTTTGGTCTACAGCCTGCTCACGCACAGGCCGACGGAGGCGTTCGCGATCGTAAGATTTACGGGAGATCTGACGCTGTCCTTTCGGATAGACGGCATGGGTATGGTGTTCGGCGCTCTGGCGGCGGCGCTCTGGCCGTTAGCGATGCTGTATGCGTTTGAATATATGCGGAAGGAGAAGCACCAAAAACTGTTTTTCCTGTTCTATATGGCGACCTATGGCGTGACGCTGGGTATCGCCTTTGCGGAAGATCTGGTGACGATGTATTTCTTCTATGAGCTGCTGACGCTGGTGACGGTGCCTTTGGTCATGCACACGCTGACGCGGGAGGCGATCCTAGCGAGCCGGAAATATCTGTATTATTCTCTGGGAGGGGCGGCCTTCGGCTTTCTGGGCATGATCTTTATCATCGTATACGGGATCTCTCCCGATTTCGTATTGGGAGGCAGTCTGGATCTGGCCGCGGTCGGGAACCGGACGGATCTGCTGCTGCTGATCTACGTGCTGGCCTTTTTCGGCTTTGGGGTAAAGGCGGCGGTCTGCCCGTTTAATTCATGGCTGCCGGACGCCGGTGTAGCGCCGACGCCGGTGACGGCCCTGCTCCATGCGGTCGCGGTCGTAAAAGCGGGCGCGTTTGCGATCATCCGCCTGACCTATTATTGCTTTGGAACGGAATTTCTGCGGGGGACGTGGGCGCAGACGGTGGTGATGACGGTCACGATCGTCACGATCGTATACGGGTGCAGCCGTGCCGTGAAGGAGACGCATATAAAGAGACGGCTGGCCTATTCCACGATCAGCAACCTTTCCTATATCCTCTTTGGCGTTACGATCATGACGCCCGCGGGACTGGTGGGGGCGCTTTCCCATATGATCTTTCATGCGGTCATGAAGATCTGTTCTTTCTTCTGCGCCGGTGCGGTCATACACCAGAGCGGCAGGAATTATGTCTATGAGCTGGACGGTCTGGGCAGACGGATGCCGAAGGTATTCGGGATCTTTACGGTCTCGGCGATGGCGCTGACGGGAGTGCCGGGGCTGTGCGGCTTTATCAGCAAATGGAATCTGGCGAAGGCGGCGGTGGAAAGCGACAATCCTCTGGCCTTTGCCGGGGTGGGGGCGCTGCTGGTATCGGCGCTGCTGACGGCGATCTATATGTTTACGATCGTGCTGCGGGCGTTCTTCCCGGTGGGAGAGCCGGATCCCGAGGCGGCGCAGGATATCTGCGACCCGAACTGGTATATGCTGCTGCCGCTGTTCTTGTTCGTATTGGCGATCGTGGGATTCGGCCTGTATTCGGCGCCCATCGTGGAATTTTTCACAAAAATATCGCAGGGGCTTTTCTGATCCTCTGCAAAGCGCCGCGCAGGAGGGCGGGGCGGTGAGCTTGCTTAGAAAAAGGAGATAAAAAGATGGCGGGAAACGGATGGATCTTATGCGTATGTGTAATGCTTCCTTTTGCGGGAGGGCTCGTCTCCTATATCGTCGGCAGAAAAAATAAGGCTTTGAGAGAGTATACGGCGGACGCGGCGGCAGTTTTGGAATTTCTGCTGTTTTTGGGACTGTTTCTGGGATTTGGGAAGATGGGAAGAACGGCGTTTGTCTGGGAAGGCTTCGGCGGGATGGGAATGCGCCTCGTCCTAGACGGCTTTCAGGCGCTGTACGGGCTGATCGCCTCCTTTATGTGGCTTATGACGACGGTCTTTTCGGGAGAGTATCTGGAGCATTACCACAACCGGAACCGTTATTATCTGTTCGTCCTCTTTACGCTCGGCGCGACCGTCGGCGTGTTTTTGTCGGCGGATCTGTTCACGACCTTCCTCTTTTTTGAGATCATGTCGCTTACCTCCTATGTGTGGGTGGCGCAGGACGAAACGAAGGAAGCGCTGCGCGCCGCTGGCACATATTTGGCGATCGCGATACTCGGCGGGCTCGTAATGCTGATGGGACTGTTTCTATTATATGATACGTTAGGGACGCTGGAGATCGAAGCGCTGGGGGCGGCCGCGGCCTCGTGCGCCTCTTCGGGGCGGCTGTGGGCGGCGGGCCTGTGCCTTCTTTTCGGCTTTGGGGCAAAGGCGGGCGCGTTCCCGCTCCATATCTGGCTGCCTAAGGCGCACCCCGTTGCGCCCGCGCCCGCTTCGGCGCTGTTATCCGGTATCCTGACAAAGGCGGGGATATTCGGCGTGATCGTGGTGAGCGTGCGGATCTTTCGGTATGACGGTGCGTGGGGGAGCCTGATCCTGACGCTGGGCGTGATCACGATGGTCCTCGGGGCGGTCCTCGCGCTGTATAGCGTCAATATCAAGCGGACGCTGGCCTGCTCCTCGCTCTCGCAGATCGGCTTTATTTTAGTCGGACTGGGCATGACGGGGCTCTTGGGGGAAGAGAATGCGCTAGCGGCGCGCGGGAGTCTGCTGCATATGGTCAATCATTCCCTGCTCAAGCTGACGCTGTTTCTGGCGGCTGGCGTGATCTATCAGAATCTCCATAAGCTGGAGCTAAACGAGATACGGGGCTTTGGGCGCAATAAGCCCTTGCTGCACCTTATCTTTCTGACGGGGGCGTTTGGGATCAGCGGCGTGCCGCTGTTTAACGGCTATGTCAGCAAGACCCTGCTGCATGAGAGTATCGTAACATACCGGGAGCTGCTCGCGGAGGGGAGCAGGACGCCCGTACTGTATAGCGGCGCGGCGGTGCATGGTATCGAATGGATCTTTTTGATCAGCGGCGCGCTTACGGCGGCCTATATGGCAAAGCTGTATTTCTGCGTCTTTGTTGAAAAGAATGCGGATGAGAAAAAACAGGCGGAATATGACGGCATGAGATCCGTCTATATGGGGAAACGGGGCGTTTTCGCCCTTCTCGGGAGCGCGCTTGCGCTGATCGTCTTAGGGATCGTTCCCGGGCTTGCGGCGGATCCGCTGGCCGATCTGGGACAGGGCTTTTTCGCGCTGGATAAGGGGGCGGAGCCGGTCGCGTATTTTTCCCTGACGAACTTAAAGGGCGCGGCGATCTCGCTTTTCCTCGGCGCGGCGGTGTATCTGCTTATCGTAAGGGGATATCTGATGCGCAGGACGGTGGACGGAAACAAGGAATACTGCAATCGCCTTTCCGATAAGCTGGATCTGGAAGAGCTCCTGTACCGTCCGCTGCTGTTAAAGATCCTGCCCTTTATCGGCGGGGTTGTCTGCAGGCTGGGGGACTGTCTGATCGACCGTATCGTCGTCCTGCTGCGCAAAACGGTCTACGCGGACAGCCCGCTGCCGCACGAGCTGACGGAGGGGACGCCGGTAACGCATATAGCGGGGGCGTTTCTCGACCATATCGCGTATGTCTGGAAGCGGCTGCGCGCGCTGGGCAGGGAGGAAAAGCCGGGGTATAAGAGGCGGTTTGAGCATAAGCTCGCTTCGCTTCATTCCGCGGTCAGCGAGTATAACAGCCTGATCTCCCGCAGTATGTCGTTTGGGCTTTTCCTATTCTGCGTGGGCTTTCTGCTGACCATGCTGTACCTGCTGTTTTACTTCCATGTGATCGCGCTCTAAACGATCGGCGCAATAAATAAGGCTGCCGCAGAGCCCGCCGAAACGGGGCTCATGCAGCAGCCTTTTCTTTTGATGTCTGTGAAAGCAGATCCAAATCTCACGTCAAGACTCGTTTGCGAGTCCTGCCCTTTATTCAAACAGGCCGGACAATACCGAGGTCGTCTGCGTGATCTCTGCGACGGATTTTTCGATATCGTTGTAAATGGTAGCGGACTGTGAGGAAAGATCCTGCATACTCTTAGCGACGACCGCGAATCCGACGCCGGCCTCGCCGCTTCTGGCCGCCTCAATGCTGGCGTTGAGGGAAAGGATCTTCTGCCGATTGGCGATGGTCTTTAAGTGGCTGGTATTGTTATTGATCGCCTGTATCAGCTCCGTGGAATGGACGATCTCCTTCTGCAGCACGTCAAGACGCTCTGCGTTCGAGGATTTAAAATATTCCAGATTGACGAGCTGGTTTACGATCGTGCCGAGCAGATCGGCCGATGCGCGGATACGCGCCTCCGTGCTGACAGGAACCTTGCGGAGCGCCTGTATGTATTGGTCGGGATCGATACCCAGCTCCTCCGCCGTCTTGCGGAACGCCTCTTCATCGGGCGGATTGGGAAGCACCTGCCCGCCAATGATGGAGCCGACTCTCTCGCCGTTTATCATGATATCCACCGAGAAATCCATCAAACCCGCGTGGCAGAAATAGGTGCCGGTGCATTCATTGTCGCATTTTACGCAGCGCTTGTTCCCTTCTACGGAACCGCGGGTGTATTTCATACAGAAATCTGTGAAATTGCTCCCCTCCGTCAGATATTCCCCGTTAAGCCCCACGGCAATGGCCGCGAGCCCAGTCGCGTTGGAAAAATCGTCCTGTATCTGCTGTAACTTTGATAAATCCATAAAATCTTTGAGTTCCATAATAAAATAACCTCCTAAAACATGTCCCACAGAAATTGTAAATATTATACTATAAGCAACAGATTTTTACAATAAAATTCATAAAGATTCAAATATTTTCCGCGATACGGATATCAAGCGTGACGTAATTGCGTTCGTTTTCGGGCAGCTCCCCGGTCGTTAGATAGTTAAAGAGGATATCAAGCGAGCGGGAGCCCTGCACGAAGGGCTGCTGACAGATCGTTGCGGCGATGACGCCCTCCTTTACAAAGCTGCGGGTCGTATCGACCTTATCGTGCGTGATGATCGTAATATGGCCCTGCCGCTTCTCGGTGACGACCGCCTTGCAGCCGCCGTATACGCCTCCGGCTGCAAAATACAGGGCGTTGATGTCCGGGCGTTCCCGTAAGAGCTCCTGCGTCAGGTGGAAGCTCTCGACCTCGTCGTCCTGATTCTGAATCGTGGCGGCCACGTGGATATGCGGATATTTCCTGCGGATACAGTCCTGAAAACCGGCCACCCTGTCCGTATGGCACAGGATCTGATGGGAGCCGAGTATGATACCGGCCTCCACGTCCCCCTTTGTCATCAGCCCCATCAGGCCGCCGGCCGTTTCCCCGGAGAGGAAATAGTGGCTGCCTACATAGGCGATCCGGCGGGAATGTTCGATATCCGTATTGACGGTGACGACGGGAATGCCGTCCGCATAGAGCTCGTCGATCCTTTGGACGATCTCCGGCGCGTTATAGGGGGTCAGGACAATGCCGTGCACCTCCTGTGAGAGCAGCTCGTCGATCGCGTCGAGCTGCTGGTGCGCGTCGAAGGCGGTCTGCCTGACCAAAATGGAACAGTTATAACCGGCCAGCCGCGTTTCCTGATAGCGCACGCCCTCCATGACCTCGTCAAAGAACAGATTGCCGTTTTGACCGAAGAGAATGACGCCCAGCTTGAGAGGGCGTTTCTGCGCGGCCAGAGCGAGCCCCGCCTTATTGGGCCTATAGTCGAGGGCCTTTGCGATTTCCAGTATTTTTTCGGCCGTTTTGGGACTGACGCCGGGGCGGTTGTTTAAGACTCTGTCCACCGTGCCTCTGGAGACGCCGGAAAGCTCGGCGATCTCTTTGATCGTAGCCATATCGTTACCTCTTTGTCTGATTCCTGTCTTATCCTATCGGCAGCTGTTTCAAAATTTGTCCGCGAGACCTGCGGGGGGGGTCCGGGTCTGCTTCCGCAGACGTTTTCCATCGGTTCAAGATTCGCCCGCGAATCTCTGCGTATCCTGCGCGGAGCGTATATCAGATGGGGGATTGGAAATCTCCTCCCATCTGTATAAAAATTAGCACGAATAAAAACGTTCTGTCAATGAAACAGGCACATAAATTTATGTGCGTGCACGCTTTCGTAAAAATATACAAATGCGAATGGGATAAACGCGATAAAATCCATGAAAATTCGTGCATATTTACGAAAAATCAGGAAATGGAAAAAGGCGGTTGATTTTTTGCGCCGGGGACGGTATGATAAAGAAAAACGTGCACGTGCACGCAACCGGACTGCGCGCGGAGGCGATCCGCAGCGTCCGGGCGGGCGCATGAGGCGGCAAGAGAAGATAGCGGGTATACGGATAAGGAGGGTATAACATGCTGTATGTAGGTATTGATCTGGGGACTTCCGCAGTCAAGCTGCTGCTGATGGACAGCGAGGGGGCAATCAAAAAGATCGTTTCAAGGGAATATCCGATCTATTTCCCCAATCCGGGCTGGTCGGAGCAGAATCCCGAGGATTGGTTCCGGGAGACGATGACGGGATTGAAGGAGCTGCTTTCCGACTGCGACAGATCGCAGGTAGCGGGGATCAGCTTTGGCGGACAAATGCACGGGCTCGTGATCTTAGATGAGAACGATCAGGTGATCCGTCCGGCGCTCTTGTGGAACGACGGCAGGACGGTCGAGGAATGCGATTACTTAAATAATGTGATCGGCAGGGAAAAGCTCTCGGAATACACGGCCAATATTTCCTTTACCGGCTTTACCGCGCCTAAGATCCTCTGGGTAAAGAATAAGGAGCCGGAAAACTTCGCAAGGATCCAAAAGATCATGCTGCCAAAGGATTATATCGCCTATAAGCTGACGGGCGTGCACTGTACGGACGTATCGGATGCGTCGGGTATGCTGCTCTTCGATGTGAAAAACCGGCGCTGGTCGAAGGAGATGTGCGAGATCTGCGGCATTCGGGAAGAGCAGCTCGCCAAAGTGTACGAGAGCTACGAGGCGGTCGGCACGCTGCTGCCCGAGATCGCGCAGGAGCTGGGCGTAAGCGCGCAGGTTAAGGTCGCGGCGGGTGCGGGGGACAATGCGGCGGCGGCGGTCGGGACCGGCACGGTGGGCGACGGGAGATGTAATA
>CANQTG010000070.1 GCA_947626715.1 uncultured Lachnospiraceae bacterium
TATAGGATCAGTACCAGTATTAAAAATATGTAAAAATCAAATGACAGGTAATTCATGTACGTTCCTTCCTTTTTTTCTTCTCTTTTCAGAAGTTTTCATTATCTTTTTCAGTCGCAGTTCTTCCTTTTTTTATCTATTTAATATTAATAATTTTTTATAAATCCATTTAGCTGTTTGATAAATATAGTTTTCTATTGGTGTAAAATATCCCGTTACGATATATTCCTTTTTTCTATCCGCATTAAAATTACATTTCTCACATATTCCTTTGTATATCCCGCTCTCATGTTCTTTTAAAATCTGCATACGTTTTGAATCGCTTAGAATCTCTTCCAAAGTATTTTTTTTCAAGTTCCCAAATGAAACCGTATCCATAAAATCATGCGCACAGATATTGATATCTCCATTAGGATATAACAAGACCTTATTTGTTATATATTCACAAGGATATCTTTTTTCTCTTTTAACAAGTGCGTTAAAATCTGTTTCTCCAAACTGGTTATCATACAAATAACTCATTCGATATCTGACTCCGTGCATACCTTTAAATAAATCTTTAAATAGCTTTTCTTCTCCTGCATTTCCATCAAAACATAACAAGCGAATACAAACTTTTTTCGCCTTTTTAAATTCTCCCCTCTTGTATAATTCCTTTATATTTCCATATACATGTTCAAAATTAAGTCCTGTAATTGCCTCATATGTTTGCTTATTTCCCGCATTGAAACTAATTTCAAAGGAATCAATTCCTTTTGGTACTCCTTTTACCCCCCCCAATTCAGATCCATTTGTTACCAAACCTGTTTTTATTTTATTTTTCTTCAATAGATCAATCGCCCACTCTGTCCACTCAATAAAATTCGGATGTAAATAACTTTCTCCAATATTGTAAAACCATACCCATTTAGGATTAGGAACCTCTAATTTGACAATAGATTCTATGTACTTTTTAAAAACTTCCCATTCTAAATCAAAATGTTCTTTAATATTAGGATTTAAACAAGTAGTACAACGTGCCGAACACCTCGTCGTAAAAGACATTTTAAAATCTATACTTCCTTTATGAAATAACTCATTCATTTTATTTTTCCTCCTTAATCCTTCTAAAAATTTGATATCGTTTTGTTATAATAATATAAATTCCATAAAATAACATAAGCACAAGCGTTTTGATAATCAAAACACAAATTCCTGCTCTTATTTTTATACCCGCGCATAAAAACAGCAGAATAAGAAAAAACATCCAAATAAAATCAGGTAAAATTTCTTTCATAAACGGAAATAATTTTTTATGCAATCCTTTTTTTATCATTATCCAATGCGTTAAAAATACATTAAGCATATAAGCGATCGTTACTCCCAAAGCGACACTTTCCATTTTCCCATTGACCAAACCAACCAGCATACCAGTTATCGTAAGCAGGGCACCTGATATTCCACTTATTAATAATAATTTTGTATTTCCTATACTTTGATAAATAGCTCCCGTTGCCGAAATAATCATCTGCGCCCAAATACTTATCCCCAAAATACGCATACAGGGAACTGCTCCTTTCCAATTCTCTCCTAAAAGAAATAAAACAATTTCTCCGGCATTCCATAAAACATATATAGAGATCAGGCAGCCGCTTAGAGACAAAAATTTTATTAATTTAACATATTGCTTGTAAATTTTTTCTCTTTTATTTTGATATTCTGACATAATAGGATGCAGTACAGGAGTAATTACATTTGTAATTCCCTGCACTGGATACATCATCAATACATAACTTTTTTCATAAAATGCTAAATTATACTCCCCAAAAAATTTTCCTATTAGCAAATTATCAAGATTTCTTGAAAAATAATTAACAAAATTAAAAGCGTCCTGATACAGACTATATGATTTCACTATACGAATTACCGAAAAATCAACTTTTTTTTGTAATTTCAATCCGCTATTCCAAAAATTCCATAAGAATGTAATCGCCGCATAAGACACGGTCTGTGCAATCAACGCATAATAACCCATATTTAAAACTGCCATTATGATCGCCGTTACATAGCTCAACACCGTTGCTACGATGATTCTCATACCAGCTTTTACAAACTCCTTTTTTCTCATCAATAAAGAGCTCGGAACAGCATTTGCCATATAAAAAAACACGCCGACTGACAAGTATACAAACAATTTTTTATATATTTCGTTCTTATACAATAAGGCTATCGGAAATCCCAGCAGCACAGTGAAAATGCTCATCGCAAATGCTATATAAATTGATATAGTAAAAATACTATCCATATCTGATATATTTAATTCTTTATATTGAATAATCGCCGTCCCAAGCCCTGCCGCTGACATAGACATAAAAAAATTAACAAAGACCATCGTTACAGCTACTGTTCCATATATTTCCGGTTCTAATATCCTAGCCAAAATTATAGAAAATCCGATATTAAAAAAGGCCGCAATATATTTCAAAGTACCGTTTATCAGAGCCGCTTTTCTAATAGATATCCTTTCCCCTGCCATCATTTATTTTCCAAATCCTTATATAATTTTTGATATCTCTTTGCAACTATATATCTGGAATTTTCTTTTTCTATAATCTTCTTAAGAGCGGTCTGTTTTTTATAAAACAATTCTCTGTTATTTTCATATTCTTCCACTACTTGATTTACCTTTTCCACAACAGCCCAAAGGTGTTCTTCTTCTTTTTCATATTGATATGTATAAAGTAAATCCTGAGGAAATTCTTTAATCGTTCCGAACATTGGACTTATTACGTTTTTCCCTACTGACAAGGCTAATATACAGGCTCCTGAATTTAATACGGATTCCAGATGATAAGGAAGAAGCACACAATCACATTTTTCAATTAGACCCCATATCTGCGTATCAGGTATAAATTGGGGATAAAATAAAATATTTTCCTGTTTTCCAATTTGCTTCCTTAGAGTTTCTATATAACAAGGCTCTCCTCCGCCTGCCAGAATAATACGGATTCTCTTTTTATCTATTTTTTTTGCAAGTTCGATGCACAATTCTATATTTTTATATGGTTTTATCGCTCCAAAAAATAATATATTTAAACAAGAATCCTGCGGAATATTAAATCCTTCACATTTTTTTACATCATTTATAGGATAGCAGCCTATGTAATTTGGGTGCGGAATAAGAAAACATTTTTTAATTATTAATTCAGCTTTTTCTTTTGGAAAAAGTTCACGCAGATAATTTTTTGTTTCTTCACATAAAATAACGATCTTATCTGATTGTATACACAAATTTTTTAACAAGATTTGAGAAAATCTCTTATCTTTATAATTATGAGTGTATCTATTATGTATCGTTACCACTATTTTGCATTTTCTTATCTTTTTCAGATAAATGATAAATGCCAGTTTTAAGACCACTCTCTTGCATTTTTCCCATATATTTCCTTGTGGTAGATTTTCATACCAGTTTAAATTTGCGATATTTATTCTGACATTTCTATAATTTTTTTTAAGGCTCTCTTTAGCCTCTATCGTTTGATACCCCATATTTTCTATAATATTATCAATTATATTGATATAATGATTTTGACCAGAATATTTAGGCTGTAATATCGTTATTCGAGTATTCATAGTTTTCTTTATTTCATCTTTCATAATCCATCTGCACAATTCTCTTATCAAAAGTTCATACCCGCTCAAAAATCAACAAAAACAATCTTCCATATATCCATTCAAATATTCGATACAACTTCCGGCACTTTACATATAAGAACTTTAACACGCGCATATGATTGGAAAAGATCAAACGGTATGCGACGCAGTCTTCAGGAATGATCGTCACCGTTTTAAACGCCGTTTTCGGATTATCAATAATGCCCGCTATATTTTCCGTTATCTTTTCCTTTTCCCTCATTTCCTGAAACGCGCTCTCTTCGCACAGTAAGAAGGGCAGCGTATTAAAATAAATATTCTGTACATTTACAGGCTGATAGCCCAGATAATGCAGGATCTTTCCATGATATAAATATTTGAGCCCGCAGTTTATCTGTACGTTCCATATCCCGTCCATTTCTGATACCGCGCCGCCAAGCCTTGCGTTTACCTCGTTCAGAGAAGTCTGGTCGATCTCGATCCCCTTTGACAGGGTTTCCTGATACAATAAGCCCCAAAGTTCAAAAAAATCATAAACACACTTTTCCTCCCCGACCCAGATAACGCCGCTGTTAAAATGACAATCCTGATATCCGATGGAATACCCCATTTTCTGCGCATTATGGTACATGTACATGTACATGTACATGTAATGCTCCGATATTTGCACATGCTTATCAAGTACCATTCCCAAAGAAATACCGCTGTTTTCCAGCTCGTATAACGGCTCCGCGATCACGGTATCCGTATCCAGATATAAAAATCTCCCTGTCACCAGCCTTCTCATAGAAGTCTTTAACAGGCGGGAACGAATCTTTTTGCTCACGGAATCCTGATAGTCTTCCACAATGATCTTTGCCGTATATTTTTTTATCTCCGCCCGAAAGCCCGTCAGCGTATCCGCCGTCTTATTATCCGTAAGCAGAATGATTTCCGCGTCTGGATTATGCTTTAAGAGAGACAATATGGAGATCAGGCATTCTTCATAATAAAAATCCGTTTCATCGGACGTAAGGACATATACAAAACGCATGGCAGATTCTCCTAGCCGTTCCAAAAAAAGATATACGGATTAATTCCCGCCGCATTCAGATAAAGCTCTATAATAAGGAAATACAAGATCATAACGGCTGTCAGCATTCCATATCCTAAACGTCTTATTTTTATGTTTTCATGCATGGGTAAAAAATCTTTTTTACTTATAAAAAGTATGCTTATATATTCAAAATACCAATATATCCTGTTGACAAATAAGGCCCGCGCGGCAACAAAGACGCCTGCCAGACACAAGGTCTGTATGTAAAACCAAAATTCCGCGTCTTCCTTTTTACGAAGCAGATAGATCAATGCCGCCGCAAACATGATCCCCCACAAGCCGAGCCCGCAGGACGATATGTTATATTCTCTGTATAAATATTTATCTGTAGCATATCTTTCGGGCAAAAATGTCATGATAGAACATAGAAACTTAAAAACCTGCAGATACCACACCGTAGTTACAACCACTAGCGTGATAAAAATCCATCTCAATTTTTTAGCAATATCCAATTTTCCGATCGTATATAGCAAATCAAGCGTTACCGCGGCGATCGCCGATATATGGAATCCCGCCGCAATTACAAGCAGAATATAAAACAGCCCTCTTCTCCCTTTTCGCAGCTTGGAAAAGGCATACAGCACAATCGCCATCGCCATATTCTGGCGCACCGTATTGAATGTCTGTCCATAAAAAACCGCCAAGAAAAGCAGCAGCGCGGCTTCGCAGTAAATATCCTCCCGGTTTTCCCATATCGTCAGATACACAAATGTGATAATGATCAATTCATTCAAAAAGAATACGAACTGAATATTTCCCGTCAGTTTTGCCGCCAGATATGTTACCAGCATATATAGATGTTCATTTTTAACGCTCTTCATATAGGTAAATAGATCGGGCGCGTCCATCGCCATACCAAAAAAGCGTTTCATGTAGACAGATACATCGATTCCAACCGTATCCGAGCGCAAAGCGGCTAATAATACCAAAATGCCGCCGGAAAACAGATACAGAAAAGCAGCTTTCTTTTTATCAGGCATTTTTACCGACATATGCAGCAAAATTATTGCCATTATAAAAAATATTATATAGATCATCTTTTTTCCCTTTTTATTTTTCTAATGTTCTCAACTTCCGCATACTCCGATAATATTTCCTTCAGTCTTTCCGCCGACCTTTTCCAGCTATACTTTGACAATACAGCTCCGTAATACGCTTCTTTCTTCTCCGTTTCCGGCGCGGACAGGTCGATCTCATAGTCATACGGATCGATATACGCCGCCGCGTCCCCGCATACCTCCGGCAGGCTGGCGGCATTCGAGCAGATCACTTTTGTCCCGACGCTGAACGCTTCTAACGGAGGGATCCCGAACCCCTCGTAGGTCGAGGGAAATAAAAACGCCCTGCAGTTTTTCATCAGCCATTTTGCGCAGCCGTCTGAAAGATATCCGGTAAAGATAACATTCGGCAGCGCCGAAAAATCAATTTTAGTCTTTGCATTTTTTACGCTGTTCCCCGCTATGACAAAAAGCTCGGAGGGATTTTTTTTTGCCGCTTCCATGACCCATTTAAAATTTTTGCGTTCCTCCAGACTTCCCAGCGCGAAATAATAACGTCCGGCTTCTATCTGCGGATATTTTTCCAAAACCGCCCCGTCTTCTCTGATCCTTTCATAATGCTGCCAGCCGTTCCCGATCACCGTGATCCGTTCCGGCGGAATATGATACACGTCCATTATCTGCCGTTTAGAAAATTCACTTACCGTTATGACCGGATATTTCCCTTTTGCGATCGCCCAGTAATTGAAGCGATGCCAGCATTTTGACGCTTTTCCGTACAGATTCCGGTAATGGTCTTTCAATACTTTATAGCCGATATCATGTATAACCGCGATCCCCGGACGCAAGAGCGGCGTAACGTTACAGAAATTGACGCTCACCGCGCCATTGGCATGACAGTACCGCGCCAGAGAAAGCTGCGTCCATAAAATGCCTTTGACCTTTCCGTACACGACCACCTTGATATTTTCAAAATAATCGGGGCGTTCTGCATACTCGGGTATCAGCAGGATATATTCTCCTTTTTCGATACAGCGGTCAAGCTCCCGCAGGATCTCGTCCTCGTACCGGTACAGCCCGCTGACATGCCGCGCATAGATATAACCGTCGAATACGTATTTTTTCATCGTTTCATTCCTAAATCACCGCGTATAATACCGTCTCCATCGCAGTATCGCTGTGATGGCGCAGATAGAGCCTGTATTCCGGTGCCATCCGTTTCACCATCATGGGGATCTCATATAAATCCTCCCATTTGTGATATACGCAGATCGCAAGTCTCGGCTTATCTCTCAAGATCACGCGTTCCGCGCCCTTTAACGCTTCCCGCTCGCTTCCTTCGATATCCATCTTGATAAAGGTGACTTTTTCCAGTCCGCACATCTGATCGATAGAAGCCGCTTCGATCGTTTCCTTTCCGTTTTCCTTCACTTGGGAACCCGCTCCGCCGCTCTGTGAAAAATACAGTTCCTTTCTTTCACTCCACATAGCGTACGGAAGAAATTCGATATTTCCCTCGTTTTTCAGCCGTCTTTTCATCTGCGCTATGTTGCGGGTATCCGGCTCCCATGCATAAATTTTTTTGCAGTAGTTCCGCCCCCCCCGAAATTCATAAACAGTCCTTCTATCGTATCTCCCACATAAGCCCCGCCGTCTATAAATACCTCGTTTTCCACGGGGCCGAAAATATCCTTTTGAAAATACTGCCGGTCTTTTATAATCCCCTTTAGCTCCCTCATCCGCCAGCGTATCCGAAACGACACGACGCGCCGGAGAGTTTCTCTGGAAAGTTCATCTGCAAACAACTTTTCCGCCTCTGCAAATTCCTGCCTGTGAAGTCTGTAAAATCTTTCAAAGCCCTTGCGCAGCTCCGTGTTTTCTCTCCGTTCCTTTCCCTCCTTCAGCAAGTGCAGGAAATGAACGAGGCCGGATTTCCTTAAAAACGGAACCAGAAAGCTGATCCGGGAATGCTCCAAAAGATATTTTATCCTGCTTATCATACGTATCTCCTATATTCCCGAATGAGCCGCGTGCTTTTCCTCTCCGCTCCCGAATAAGAACTCCCGAAATCTCCCGAAGGCCTTCAGCGCGCGCTTTAAATCGTCGGGACTTTTCAGTCCCATCCATATCCTATGTCCGATATACCACGGGCGCAGATAAAATCTCCTGCGGCAGGTATTGCAAAATTCCACCAGCTCCTGCGCGGAAATATCCCCGATATGCAGGCTGGTATTGTGATTCCCGTCTTCCTTTAGATAGTCCGTATATTTCCCGCTCATATAGCCCTGCGAAACGGCCCAGTCGTACGCCTCCGTTCCGGGGAAGGGCATGAGGGGATAAAACTGCGCCGTATCCAGCTTGAGCGTCAGCGCGACCCGCAGGGTCTCCTGCATTGTTTCTCTGGTCTCGCCCTTATTGCCCACGATAAAGCAGCCGTGCACCTGCATACCCGCTTTTCTGGCATTCTCTACAAAAGGCTTGAACTGCTCTACCTTCGTGCCTTTTTTAATATTGTTCAGGATCTCCTGACTGCCGCTTTCAAAGCCCGGCAGCAGCAGGCGGCAGCCCGCTCGTTTCATTTCCTTCATCGTTTCATAATCAAGGCCGACCCGCGCGTTGCACATCCAGCGCAGCCTCTTATGCAGTCCCTTTTCCCGCAAAAGCCGGCAGAAACGCACGACCCTTTCCCGATCCGCCGTAAAGGTATCGTCCTCTATGACGACCTCCCGCACATTCGGAAAATGCGACGCGATATAGGCAAATTCCTCCGCCACGTTCTCCGGGCTGCGGAAGCGGTAGCGATGTCCGTGCATGGTCTGAGGATACAGGCAGAAATTACAGTAAAACGGGCAGCCGCGTCCGGTAAATATCTGAATTTCCGGGAAAGTCGCCACCGGCTGGAAATAATCCTCCACATCTAAATGCTTTTCAATAAAGACGGAAGCGAACGGCACGGAATCCATATCGTCGATGTACGGCATATCCTCGTTTGCCATGATCTGGCCGTCCTTCGTCCTGTAGGTGATCCCCCTTACCAGACGCCAGTCTCCGCCGTCTCTTATCGTATCCGCCATTTCCCGGACGGTCAGGTCGTATTCCTTTCTTGCCACCGCGTCGATCCCGGCGTTTAGGCGCAGCGTTTCCTCCGGCAGGACGGATACGTGCGTCCCGACCAACAGCACCACCGCCTCGGGAAACGCTTCCTTTATCCTTCCCGCGAACTCCACATCTTCATAGATGGACGGCGTCGTCGTATCCACGACAAAAAGCCGCGTATCCTTTCCCCGTCTCCTGATCTCTTCCATGCTCCGCTCACGGCTCATGCGTTTTGCCGGCGCATCCAGAAATTCAACGGCATACCCCGCCTGCTCGACGCCGGCCGCCGCATAGATCAGCCACAGCGGATAATAAAAGCAGCCGCTCTTCGTGATTGCAGGGCTTCTCTGTTCTCTGGAAAATTTCCCGTATTCCGCCTTAAACGGCGGATTGACAAAAAATATCTTCACTTCTCTTCTCCTTCGTTTTCCTTACCGCATACTCTTTAATTTATGAAAAGCAGCCGGACTGCACCTGCGTATCAGGTAGATCGTCATTCCCATCACATAAGCGCCCGCCGTCCATTTCATGCGGATCGGCGCCGCGAACAGCCTCATCTTACGGGAACGGTGCCTTGCGTACCGGACGGCCTCCCTCGTGTCCTCATGCAGAATCATCTCCCGTATGATCTGATATTTTCGCCTTACGCTCAAACGCCGTCCCGCGTGGAATACATTTTCAATACAGCCTGCGATCCGCTCGATAAATTCACGGCTCGTATATTCGCGCGACTCCTCGTTCCAGATTCCCATCTCCTTAAAATGCGCCTTAAACTCGCGGTATTCCTTATCGCGTATCACGAAAGCGTCGTCCCTGTACTTTTCCGTCGTCGAGCCCTCGCGTTCCCGTATGTAGTAATACAGGCACTCGTCCGTGAGCGCCACCCTGCCGCTCTTTGATAAAAACAGCCGGTTAAATACGCGGTCCTCCGTATAGACATGTCCGTCCCGAAAGCGCATCCCGTATTTTCGTATCGTTTCCATTCGGTAGAGCTTATTCCATACATTTGAAAACATATCCGCGTCCCATATTGCGATATATTCCCGCTTCAGCTCCGAAAAGTCCTGAAAGATACGCGGCGGATAATTCTTTTTTTCCAGATAGCGGGTACGCGCATGTTCTCCCTCTCCCGCCTCGATCTTGAAATAATAGCCGCAGACTGCAAGATCGCTTTCCTGCGCCTCGATCAGCAGCGCCAGCTTTTCTATCATCTCCGGCGCGTATTCGTCGTCCACGTCCAGAAAAGTGATATATTCTCCCCGCGCGGTCGCCAGCCCCGTATTCCTCGCCCGCGCCGTCCCGCCGTTTTCCTGACGCAGCACACGAAATCGCGTATCGTCCCTGCATTCCCTTTCACAGACCTCTCCGCTCCCGTCGCTAGAGCCGTCGTCCACAAAGATAATATCCAGATTTTTCCATGTCTGCTTTTTCAAGAATTTCACGCAGCCCCTGATATAGCGCGCCCCGTTATAAACAGGGATCACGACGCTCACCAATTTTTCCTTCTCTTCCACCAGAATAAGACCCCTCTTTGACTTATTTTAGCCACGTTTTCTTTCATGCCATTTCCATGCATGTTCTACAATCGTATCAATTTCCCCATATAAAGGCTTCCATCCAAGCTTTTGTTTGGCCTTTTCACTTCCCGCGACAAGCTCTGCCGGATCGCCCTCACGTCTTTCTGCTGATACCACCTTAAAATCTCTGCCTGTTACACGCTTCACAGAATTGACTGCTTCCCATACAGAGACTCCCTTTTCATTCCCCAGATTAAAGAAATCGCTTTTTCCGCCATTTTCCAAATAACGCAATCCTAATAAATGCGCCGTGCCCAAATCATACACATGGATATAGTCTCTGACGCAGCTTCCATCTTTTGTTTTATAATCTGTACCAAATATCTTCGCTTCTTTCCGTTTTCCGCTTGCCGCATCCAGCAATAGCGGTATTAAATGCGTTTCAGGATCATGATCCTCGCCGATCTCTCCTTCCGGATCCGCACCCGCCGCGTTAAAATAACGGAATACGACATACTGCATTCCATATGCCTTTTCATAATCTCTAAATATACGTTCTATCATCAGTTTAGACGCGCCATAGGGATTAACAGGATGCTGCGGCATATCTTCTACGATCGGAACTCTTTCAGGTTCTCCATAAGTTGCGCAGGTAGAAGAAAAAATAATCTTGCGGCAGCCATACTTTCTCATAACATGCAAAAGATTCAGCGTATTCGCCACATTGTTACAATAATATTTTTCCGGTTCTGCAACGCTTTCTCCCACATAGGCATACGCCGCCAGATGAATGACCGCTTCGATATCATATTTCTGGAAAACTTGTTCTATCGCGTTTTGATCTTTTAAATCTCCCTGTATAAAATCTCCCCATTTGACGGCCTCCCGATGTCCATATACCAGATTGTCAAACGTAACCGTCTGATATCCTTCTCTATATAACCGCTTATTTACATGGGAACCTATGTATCCTGCGCCACCGCACAATAAAACAGCCATCTTTTATCACGCTCCCATTTTAATACCCAGCTTTTCCTGCGATCGTAAACAGGAAGGTTTTTAACATCAGCTTCACGTCCGTCAACAGCGTACACTCTTTTGCATATTTCACATCCATTTGCATTCTGTTCTCAAAATTTATTTCCGACCGATTGGCTATCTGCCAATAACAGGTCAACCCCTGCGGAACCAAATATCTTGACGAATACCTGTTCCCATATCTTTTCCGTTCTTCTTCGTATTCATATACCGGCAGCGGTCTCGGCCCTACAATACTCATATCGCCTTTCAGAATATTAAAAAGCTGAGGCAGTTCATCAATATTAAATTTTCTAATAACTTTTCCTACGCGCGTTACTCTCGGATCGTTTTTCGGTTTAAACGATACGTCCTGTTCTCCATATTCAAGCTTCAGCTTTTCGTGTATTTTGTCTGCGTCCACTTTCATGCTGCGGAATTTATAAATCCGAAACTTTTCCTCCTTTTCTCCAATACGCTCCTGCACAAAAATAGCCGGCCCGCCATCCTCCAGCCTGATCGCCGCCGCTGCCGCCAGAAAAACCGGGGACAATACCAGCAACGCCGCTGAAGATAATACGATATCCGACGTTCTCTTTACAAATGGATATAGGAATCTTTTTCTTGCACACGCTTCTTTTATCCCAGCCGACGGTGCGGAGATCACAGTCCGATAACGTCCTGCCACCGTCTCCTGAATCGTGCTCTCGCTCATTTCTCCCGTACCCCCCCCTCACAATATTTTCACCTTTGTCCTGTTTTGTCATTTTAGCACGGTTTTTTCCACCTGTCGCGACACTATTTGTAAACATATTTATTGCTCATGGTAATAATCATGCTGGTATGGGACTGTTAAGATATAACTATTGCAATCGGGTATATAGGAAGCTGAGAAACCAAAGAAAGATATGAGGTCACGATATCCGCATGAACAGAAACACGAATGCCGACAAAAATCCGATCGATCTGATCGCACTTGGAAAAAGGATACGGGAATTACGCTGCTCCCGAAATCAGACGCAGGAAATCTTTGCTTCTCAAATGTATATTTCCACTTCTTATCTGGCGCTTTTGGAAACCGGCAAAAGGACGGCAAACATTGATATTCTGGCACAGATCTCCCGCAGCTGCCATATCAGCATGGACTATCTGCTGTTTGGGAAGGAAGAGCCCCTGCAGGCGCAGAACAGCCGCCGCTTTCAAAACCTGTGCAGCCAATATTCCGAGCAGGATATCTCTTCTGCCCTGTCTCTGGCCGAATTTTATCTGCAAAACCTCCTGAAAGCCTGACATAGCTTCGCGTGTTTCCTTTTTAAACATAGCCGCCGCCCGCTTTCTTCCGCTTCCTTTCGGCATGGTATTTCTGCCTTTTCGTTGCCCGCTTTCCTCCGGCATGGCGCTTCTGCTTTTCCACGCTGCCTGCTTTTTTCCGACATGGCGCTTCTGCCTATTTCAAGAACAAAACCCTTGCGCGCCCGTCCTGCCGTCCGTCTCCCTGTCATATCGGGTATATCCGATCATATTTGGGGATATCCGTCCATATCTGAACATATCCAGCCATATCTAAACATATCTGGCTATATCTAGGCATATCCGGCTATATCTAAGCATATCTGGTCATATCTAAGCATATCCAGATATATCTGGTCACAGCTCTTAAATCGTTCAAGACTCGTTCTCGGGTCTTGGCGGACAAGTCTTGGCGGGGGATTTTGGTCTGCTCTCGCAGACATCTTCTGATCCGAATTTCTGTGTATCCCTCGCGAAGCGTAGATCAGACGGCGATGGAATCCCGCCGCTGATACAAATTTATTATGCACCGACTATAGAGGCGCAATTCTCCTACTATCTGATATATAGTCTTGTCAATCTTCTTTTGCAAACAAGCTGTCAAGCGTTCTGCGGTGTTAGTATGAATGTTGTCGCTCATGTTCCTCCTTTTGAACGCAAAAAAAGCGCATGGTTTACATCTTACTGTTTCCATGCGCCTTTACGCTGTTGTTTTGATATGAGGCTGTGATATTGATTATGCCAACTGCATTGATTGGCTTTCTAACTCCTTCACTACATCAAGGGATAGTTCCGTAGCTTCCGCTATTTCCTCTAAAGTCATTTTACCTAATCTTATTAAATGTACTGCTGTCTTCTTTGCTTTATTTTGTTCCGCTTCTTGTGCCGCTTCATTCCTCATATCTTCCATAATTTTACACATAGCCGCCACTCCTTTCTCGTCCTGCTTGAAATACCTTGCTCTCTTAGCAAGCGCTTCATAATTCATATCATCGGGATCAGTGCATGAAAAATCGTGCATTAACTTGCCGACTTCATCATTGCCCCTGTATTTGCCATTCACATATAGGATATGCGAACCGTCGCCAAACAATACTTTATTTTCCCCGATCGTAACATATCGCTCTACCGGATAGATCGGCTGATTTCCCCCTCATTACATCATTTTCCGTTATAAAAATAACATAACTGTCTGGAATATCCTCCGTATCATCGCCTGTTTTTAATATATGTGCGTCCAGCAGGCTGCTGTTGTGCCTTGCCCTTTTTGCGCCTGCTCCCGCGTCTTTCCTCTGAATTTCTACGTCAAATTCCTTGTTGTCACTATCAACCGCATGAACATCTAAGGTAGCGGAACGCCCCTGTAGATTCTTTAGCGGTTCCTGCGTGCGAACTGATTTAATTTTTATATCCCTTTTTCCTAAAATAATCTGTAATATCAGTTCCACACCCTCAAAATTATCTGCAAGACAGACGGTCATAAAATCATCGTCCATATATCGGAGTGATTTCAAACGCTCTAAATCCTCTTGATGTGCCTGCTCCGCTATATTCAAAAATATCGCCTTCTTTCGCCACTTTTATTATACATCGGACAATCCCTTTTGAAAACCGAAATTTTCGTGAAATTTTCACCGATCGATCTGTTATAAAAATTTTTGTTGAATGTATGTAGAAAGTGTGGTATAGTGTTATCAGTAAAGGAAAGCACCCACTCCAAAAGTGGATGCTCCCAGTTAGCTGAATGTCCTTACGGACACCGCCCTTCTGTTGGCAGACAGAGGGGCTTATTTTTTGCGCTTTTTCTTTCTCTTATGAAGAAAGGCAAGCAACGCTACAATCAAGCTGCCAAAGGCACATAACAAAGTTAATATGCCGATGAAAATCGAAACGATCTCAAAAGCTGTCATATACCGTCCCTCCCCTCCTATGTATTCCGGCTAGCCGGTCATTAAGCGTTGGGAGGCTGCCACTCTGTCATGGGCACTTTCCTATGGCTTTCGC
>CANQTG010000071.1 GCA_947626715.1 uncultured Lachnospiraceae bacterium
AGCGTATAATTTTTTTCATTCGGCGAGATCGCATACGCCAAGCCGTTCTCCTCATACATACCGGCGTCCCTCTCCTGCCGGTAGCGCGCCAGCTCTTCTTCCAGCGCCGCGTCCGTATCCGCCTGCGCCGCGTCTGCGTCCGCTTTGCTTTCTGTCCCGGCGGCCTCCGCGTCCGCAGACGCCCCGTTCTCTGTTTTGCCCGCCGCCGTTCCCGCGCCGGTCCCGCTCGTCCCGCCGCCTATGTCCGCGCTCTCAGACCCGTCCCCGCTCTTTGTCCCGGTATCCGCGTCCGCAGCTTTCGCAGTATCCCCGCTGTCGGCCGGCAGCGGGATCTCCTCTGCCTGCACCGCTTCTATCTCTCCCGCGGCCTTTGTCTCCCCCGCGCAGGCGGTCAATCCCATCAGTACCGCCAATCCCATCGTTACCGTCAGTTTCTTTCCTTTTTTCATCGTTTTCCTCCATATGATATCCTGATTTCCCGCCATATGCGCAGCAGCCGCCCGCGCTTTCCCCGCGCTTCTTCCGTTAAAGGGCGGGCCGCTTAAAGCCGTCCGCCCTGCGCGGGGCGATCCGGCAAAAACGCCCAAGCAGGATATCTCTATCCTACCCGGACGTCTTGTACTACTTTCGTAAGATCTGTATCATAGTTGTAAATTCTTTCTTCAGTCGGCGCGATCCGATAACGGATCCTCCCCATTCCATGCGCCGACGTTACCCGTATCTTATCGCCGTCCGTCAGCACGTATTCGCTGACCGCCTCTGCCTCGTCAGAGCGTTCCCTGCCCGCGCCCAGTCTGTAATATTCCCCCTTTGCATACAGGATACCGTCCTTTGGCCTTAAAACCGCCAGTGTTTCCCTTTCGCCGACCTTTTGGGAAAAATCCGCGTTTTCCATCTCGATCCCCGCCAGCCGCGCAAAGCCGCGCAGCTTCTCTGCGGATATCCCCTCCGGCAGCTCCTCATACACCGTGATCTCCGCGCTCCATACGCCGCCCGTGACCGCGTTCAGATACAAAACGCCGTTCCCTCTCTGATTCAAAAAGCATACCCTCCAAAAGCTGTGATAGGGCTCTAATTCTCCGCTGTCCTCTTCCGTTATCCCTGCGCTGAGAGTCGCCTCCGCCCGGTAGAGGGCGGCCTCTTCCCGATCTCCGTCCCCGCCTTTCAGACCCATTTCCGCGATCCATCTCTCGCCAATGCCGATCGCCTCCTCCATAGAGATCTGGCCTTCCACGGGATTGTGCAGAAACTCTTCCTTTCGCCTGTCAAAATGCCGGATCGCCTCCGCGATCTGCTCCCTGCTGAGCGAAGCGTTTCCTTCCGTATCCGTTTTGCCGCTTTTTTCCTTTCTCCATGCCCTGACCGGCGAATCCGCTTCCGCGCTGCCGCTTTCCGTCAGCAGCCGTCTCTCCCGGATCCGCCAGATCCCGTCCATGCAAGCCATGCTTCCTACGATCAGCGCAAGCGAGAGCAGCAGGGAAAAAACAGCCGGCTTCTTTGTCTTATCCATTCCGTTCTCCTTCCGGCAGCGGGAAATCGAGCCTGACGGCGCAGCCCGTCTTCCCGTCGCTCTCAAGTAAGAGGCGCGCCCCGTGCACATCGGCAATCCGCCGCACCAGCGCCAGTCCCAGCCCCGCTCCGTGCTGCTTTCTGGCTCTGGATTTATCTACCATATAAAAGGCTTCCGTGACCCGCCCCAGCTCTCCGGGTGGTATCCCTCTTCCGTCGTCCCTGATCGTGAGCCGATAGGCGCTTTTCTCCCTCTCGCCCGCGATCAGGATATTTTGACACTCCGCCTTTAAGGCGTTGTCGAGCAGATTCTGCACCACCGTTTCAAACAGGTCGTACTCCGCCCGTATGCTTCCCTCCTGCAGCTCGATATGCAGCTTCACGCCGCGCTCCCCGCACATGGCATCCATTCCCTCCTTCAAACCCGCGAAGATCTCCTTTACAGACAGCTCTTCCAAAGGGAAGCTCTGGCGCTTTAATACGAACAGATCCATCAGCTTGCGCGAGAGAGCCTCCAGACGCATACTCTCATGCAGGATATAGGCGGCGGCGCTTTTTACCTCTTCCCGTTCCAGACTGCGCTGATACAGTCGGTCGGCATAGCCGATCACCGAGGTCAGCGGCGTTTTCAATTCGTGCGCAAGATTGGCCGCAAAATCCTCCTTCTCTCTGGCGGCGGCGGAGAGGTCGGCGATCTTTTCCTCTATCTTTTCCGCCATCTGATTAAAGCTGGCGGCCAGCTCTCCGATCTCGTCCCTGCCGCCCGCTCTTATCCTGTCAGAATACCGCCCTTGCGCAATGCGCTTGGCCGCCTCGCGCAGCGCCTTGATCGGATCCGTCAGCATTTTGGAGAGCAGATAGCTCACGGGAATCCCAATGCATACGAACAGCAGATAGAGCCTTTGGAAATAAGCGATCATGCCCCTCTGTGCGTCCACGATCCCGCTGATATCCGTTTCCGTGACCAGCCAGACGTCCGTTTCCCCCTGTTCCACACGGTCGTACACATAAACGCAGCTTTTGTCCTCCCGCTCTAAAATCTGAAAATGCAGTCGGCCCTCTTCCGCATCCGTAAAACTAGGAAAAGCCGGCTGCGTATCCATACTGGAAAACAGGAACGTCCCGTCCGCTCTATAGAGGGCGGCGGGGACGGTAAACTCCTCCGCCAGCCTTGAAAGGCTTTCGCTTTCCGCAAGCGCCTCCGGCTCCAGATACAGGAGAGACTGTAAAAGATACTGATTGTGGCAAAACTCCTGAAAAGCGTATCGTTTCCCCTGCTCGATCGCATTTTCATAGGAAAAATCGAGCAGCAGATAGCCCGCGCTCTGGAAGGTAAGCCCAAAGATCAATGCGAAGCACAAGAAAATCTTATGAAAGAGCTTCATCTCTCTTCCTCCAGACGATAGCCGATCCGAAACACCGTTTTAATGCGCTCCTCCCAGCCCAGCTTTTTTCTAAGACGCTGTATATGGGAATCCAGCGTCCTCGTCTCTCCCAAAAACGGCTCTCCCCATACCTTCTCATACAGCCTGTCTCTATATAGGGCGACATTTTTATTTTGTATCAGCTCGGCCAGCAGATCGAACTCCTTTACCGTCAGCTCCACCTCCCTGCCCCGCCTGCGCACGATCCGCGACACCGTATCCAGCTCCACATCTGCAAATTCCAGCACCCGGCTCCTGCGCCCGTACCTGCGCAGCACCGCTTCTATCCTCGCGCTCAGCTCTCCGAGCTGGAACGGCTTGACGATATAGTCGTCCGCGCCCAGCTTCAATCCCCGGATACATTCCTCGACGCTTCCCTTTGCGGTCAAAAATATGACGGGTATGTCATATGTTTTGCCATACTCTAACAGCTCGTAGCCGTCGATCTCCGGCAGCATGATATCCAGAAGGCACAGATCGAAACGCTCCTTTTCCAGACGATCGGCTCCCGCCTTTCCGTCATATGCGCATACGCAGCGATAGCCTTCTTCGCTCAAATGCAGACGGATCAGATTGGCGATGGCTTCCTCGTCCTCTACGATCAGAATCTTTTCCATGATTTTCCTCTCCGCTCTTTCACAGCCCCGCGGTATATCAGATGGGGGATAGAATCCCGCCGCTGACGCGAAGTTGCTGCCCGCCGCCTATAGAGGCGTAAGGCTCCTCCCATTTGCTATACCGTCTTTATCATAACACAGACATGTTGCAAAGTTGTGTCCTGCGGCGGACGTTCTCCTCTGCTGTATCCAAACAGACGGATGATGTTACGCTTTCCCACCATTTGTACTTTGTGTACGGGTTCTTCTCTCTTGCCATAATAAAAGGCCCCCTATGATTTAGATTTTATCATAGAAGACCTAATATACATACTTCCGCCGATCCTCAGACTTCTGCCATATCATACCCAACTGTCACATCCGCAGATTATTCCGGTATGCATACCCGCATATTGCGCTTAAGAACCTCCTACTGCTCGATGGCTGTGGAACGATATTCTATTGACGCCACCGTATCATCTTCCAGAATAAAGCACAATTTCATGCCGTCTTTCTCATACACCCGCATACCGTCTTCCTCTGTCCAATCGCTTCCGTACGCTTCGACCACCTTATCCTCTGGATCTCCGATCCCAACGCCTTCCGTTGTGGCAATGGTATCGTCTTTAAAAACCACGGAGGACACATAGTCCTTGTCGTCCGTCGGATACGTGTCCAATTCAAAGCTGCCGTAAGTATACACTTTATCGATCCCTTCAAAAGCGCAGCTTGGCGCCTCAAAATAAGAGTCCGCTTCTCCCAGCTGCTCTACGATAGGCGCGGCGTCCATATCCATACCGATAACCGTACCGCCATAAGTAAAGACATATCCGCTATACTGCGCCGTATCCTCTTCTGTCACTTCCGCCGCCGTATCTTCCTGTTTTTTCTCCTGTGCCTGCGCGGCGGTCTCCTTTACTGCAACGTCGCCTTCTATAACCTTGACATCACTTCCGCAGCCACACAACAACGCTATCATCATTATGCTGCCTATCCATACCTTACTTCTCATTGCTTCTCTGTTTCCTCCTCTTGTTTTCTTCGATCCTGCTCATAAGCGGCTGTCTTATCAGCCCATATCTTGCTCAATCTTTCTTCCGATCTCCGATCGGTCAGATGATACTCGTCCTGAAGCGCCTGCCCCAGATAAGCCGTTATCTTCTCCGCGCCGGAAAGATTCAAATGTAAGCCGCCGTCATAGGTGTCGCTGTCGTAATCCAAGCCCGTCTCTTCTTTCAATTCCAAGAAGTTAATATACAACAGGCCATTCTGCTTGGCATAATCTTCAATCTGCCGCTCCCATTCGTCGTACCAATACGGATACAGCGAAGGCGCTTTTACCAAAACCAGCTTAATATCGTTGTCCCGGCACAGCTTTGCCATTTTATCCAAGTACTGATAGGCATTCTCGCCGAAACGGTAATCCGCCAGCATTTTTCCTTCCGGCACATCCTTCGCCGGTTTTACGTCCACCCGCATATAATAACCGTTATGTGATACCTTTCGATCCGTAAACAGATACTCCACATCTTCCGCTTTCAGGCTGCTCCATCTGGAATGATAACGCAGGATCGGAAATACATAATCTAGGAAATGCTCCTCATCGGTCATGGAAGCCTGTATGGCCTTCACCTTAGCCATAGACCATTTCATTCCTTCCAAACTCATCCGGTTGTAAGCCTCGTTCTGCGGCTCGTCATATTTCATTGCCAGAACGTTAAAAACGACCACCTTCGGTTTCTCATAACGCAGAGTGTCTTCCAGAAGATAATAAGACTGCCAGATCAGCTGCTGCGCACTTCCCCGGATATAACTGTTGATCCCGTAATCCTCCCACAATATCTTGGGAGAAAAATTCTCGTATACTTCGCAGTCCCCGATAAAGATCACATCGTGGTCTTTTTCTTCCGCATAATATTCCGCAATCAGTCTGCCCTCCACGACATCTGAAACATATTTCGGAAGCAGCAGTCTCTGCAGCATAAACAATGTGAACGCGACCACCAAAACGGAACATGCCGTCCGGATGATCCTTTTTCGTTTCATAGCTTCCCATGCCTCCCAAAGCTGTTTATCCGTATGCTAAAACTGATTATAGATAAACTGGTTTGCATCGTATCCGATCCCATAGACTCCCATCAGGAGCACGATCAAAAACAGCCCGTACCACACCGCGAATCTGACAGGATACGGTTTTGCTGCGATCTTCTCCCTCACGCTCCCGCTTCTTTGCAGCATACTCACGGCAAAAATCAAAGCCGCTCCCGCCAACAGGACAAGATAATCCGCAAGCTGCAGTCCCAGACTAAGCAGCGATCCGTCCCATAGGATATTCCAGTTCCCCGCTGTGAACATAGTCCCGAACATACGGAAGGTCAGCGGCACATCCCGGTAACAGTCAAAGGTCCTGAGACAGCTCATCAAGAGAATCGTTCTGACGATCTGGAAAATACGAAAACCGACCTTGTCTTCCACATGAAAGCGCGCGTGAAATCTTCGGTACAAAGGCTCTAACTCCTGCGAGATCATGATGACCGCCCAGTTGCCCAAACCCCATACGATGAAATTCCAACTGGCTCCGTGCCAGATACCCGTAGCGAGCCAGACCGCAAAAGAGGACAGATAAACGGGCACTCTCTTGCCAATACGGTCCCCTAAAGCTTTTCTGGAGACTTTTGATATTTTCAGCATGGGGCCTGATACAGAGATCGGATAGAAAATATAATCCGTAAACCATGTCCCCATCGTGATGTGCCATCTGCGCCAGTACTCCTTGATGGATTTGGAAAAGTACGGCCTGTTGAAATTCTCCGTCACCCTTATGCCAAGACACTGCGCCGTACCGATGGTAATGTCAATGCCTCCCGTAAAGTCGGCATACAGTTCCAACGCATAAAACATCATTCCGGCGAATACATAAGCGCCGGTATACTCATCCGGATTCCGAATGATCTCGTTGACGCCGATCAACATCCTGTCCGCGATCACCAGCTTCTTGAAATATCCCCACAGGATCCTCTGCAGTCCCCGGCTAAAGCCGCTCCATGCAAACTCATGTTCCTCATACAGAGTCTGCGACAGATCGTGAAAACGGCTGATCGGTCCCTGAACCAGCTGCGGGAAAAAGGAGACGAACAGCGCAAAGCGAAACAGATTTTTTTCCGCGGGGATCGTCCCGCGATATACGTCGATCAAATATCCCACTGCCTGAAAGGTATAAAAGGAAATTCCCATAGGGAGCAGCAGGTCCACAAAAGCGATAGTATGTCCGCTCCCAATCGCATGAAGGATTCCGTTTACATTGGCGATCATGAAATTCGTATATTTCAATACCGCCAAGATCCCAAGATTGAGTATGAGCGCCGCCAGAAAAAGTCCGGTCTGACGTTTCCTGACCCGCTTCTTATACGCCTTCTTCTCTTCTTTTCCGAAAGTCCCCTTGCGCGCCGCCAGATAAGCCTTCTGCTTCTCAGCCTGCTCCTCGATCTTAAGCCCCAGATAATACACGCTGGCCGTCGTGACCGATATGTATATGAGGTAGTAAGGATTTGCCAGAAAATAAAATACATAGCTGAAAAGCAGCAGGAGCATCCACTGGAATTTTTTAGGAACGGTATAATAACACACGAACAGCAGCAGCAGGAACCCCAGAAACACGTATGATGTAAAAAGCATTCCTATTCCTCGTCCTCCAGCTTCTGTATCAGATCATACAGCGCTCTTGCCGAGTTAAAATGCTTCGGCAGAATATACTGAGCCGAAATGGTCACATCAAAAGTATCCGCCACTTCCGAGATAATGGTTACGATATCAAAAGAATCCAATATCTTGTCATCCACCAGTCTATCGCAGGTTTCAAAATCCACATCCGGATGCAGATTGGTCAAGATTTCCATCAACTCTTCCATCTTCTTACGTTCCTCCTCTTATCCATTTATCATTTGATATGATTATGATCGGAATCCGTATCCCGACCGTATCATATTTTCTGCAACAGCGCCAACCGATCCAGCTTTCCGTTGGCCGTGTAAGGCATTTCAGGCAGCCGGATAATCCTGTTTGGCATCATATATCTCGGCAGTTTTTCTTTCAAGCAAACGGTCAGTTCCTTTTCGTCGATCCCGCCGGTATAGAACAGCACGATCTTGGAACGCTCTTTATCATAGACGCACCCGGCCGCTTTGATGTCATCCAGCATGTTTACGTTGGCCTCGATCTCACCGAGTTCTATGCGGTGTCCCATATGTTTGACCTGATAATCCCTGCGGGAAATAAATTCCAGTTCGCCCCTCTCGTTCAGGCGGCCCAGATCTCCCGTCCGATAGATCAGTTCCGGGTAAAACGGATTGAGCGGATTCTGAACAAATACTTCCTTCGTTCTCTCTGGATCATTGTAATACCCTAAAGTCAGAGAAGCGCCTCTAATGCAGATCTCTCCGGGCTCTCCCGGTTCGGCGCTTTTATCACGATCATCTAAGAGCAGGATCTGCGTATTCCTGAAAGGCTTTCCGATAGGAATAACGTCGCCGGGTTCAAAATCCCGATCCACTCTATAATAGCAGCATACGCCCGTTCCTTCCGTCGGTCCGTATAAATTGACATAAACCGCATTGGGAAGCGCCTTGCGCCATTTGTTGAACTGTTTGACCGGAAAGGCTTCGCTGACAAAAGCGATCAGGCGCAGATACTTCGGAACCGCAGTCTCAAAAGTCCCGAACGCCGATATCATCGTCAGTGCGGAAACCACCCAGCAGACCGTATTGATCTGATAACGGTTCATATATTCCACCAGTTTGACCGGAAACATAAACAACTCTTTGGGGATCAGATACGCCGACGCGCCGAACTTGATCGTCACAAGCAGTTCCCTTAAACAGGCATCCATATACAAAGGCGCCTGATTGCCGAATACCGTATCTTCATCAAATCCCAGCGCTTCCGATAAGTGCTCTATGTAATCGATCACCGAACGGTGGCAGGCGGTAACGCCCTTCGGCACTCCCGTGGAACCTGAAGTGAACACAATATAAACGGGATCCGTATCAATGGCCCGGTCATAGATTTCCCAAAGCGCCTCTTCCCTTATCGGCGTGCGGCAGATCTCATCGTAGAGTACCGCCCTGCCTTCAAATCCGATCTTTTCCGCGATCTGCAGCGTTGTGTCGTCGCAGATCATGACTCTTGCCGCGATGTTTTCTAGGATCAGCCGTATCCGTCCTTCCGGCATTTCCACGTCTATCGGGACGTAGTAGTTTCCGCCGAAAATGGTTCCGTAAAAAGCCGCCGTCATTTTCGGGTGTTTATTCATAAAAATGACAACCGGCTCTTTATATATACCAGTATTGCTCAAAAAAGTGCCTACCGACCGGCTCTGTTCGTACACTTCCCGAAAACACAGCTCATCCGTACCATCTGAATATGCCATTTTTTCCGGTATTCTCTGCACGGTCTCTATTAAATAATCCAAAATATGTGTCTGCATTGCTTTCTCCGTAGCTGCGCGCCGCTGCGCCGATACTTATTTTTATACATCTTTCCTCTGTGCCGTCCGTATGCTACCCTAAACGCTGATACTCCGCGCGCAGACGGCCGCATTCCAAGACGGAACGGCGTGCCAAGACTTCCATAACATCCAGATACCCTGCCGGCAAAATATGATCCCTTTTGATCAAAGACAGTTCCGTACAGGCCAGCAAAACCGTCTGCGCCCCCTGTCGGAACAATCTCCCTGAAACCTGATCGAAAAGAGCCATGTCGACTGGTTTCCCGGCTTTGATCTGCCGGTAAATGATGTCCATAACGCCTTTCTGGTCTTCCGCATCCGGCACAAGGGGCGTAATGCCCGCCCTGCACAAAGCAGCCTGAAACAATCCGCTCCTTATAGTCCCGTTCGTTGCAAGGATTCCGACCTTGTTTCGACGATCTTCCTGAAGATAACATACCGTATCCTCTATGGCATGAAGAACGGGCAGCCCGATCTTTTCTTCCAGTTCCCGGTGAAAATAATGCGCCGTAATACAGGGAATGGCCAGAAGGTCGGCTCCCATCTTCTTTAGGCAGATTCCCGCCTCAACCATATCCGGCACCGGATCCATAGAGCTCTCGCCTGTTATGAACTTCGTCCTGTCGGGAACGGCAGGCTTACTGTAGAGCACGACCTCCATATGCTCCTGATCCGTTGAGGCATCGCTCATCTGCGTCAAAAGCTGCAGAAAATATGCCGTTGCCATTGGCCCTAACCCGCCCAGCACTCCAAGCGTCTTCATTAGTTTACCTCCGGATACTGACTGTGGTCGTAATTATGAGAATTACCGTGCGAGGCGGAATACGCCATCAGCTGCTCTTCCGTCCACATACAGATATGCGGATGATCTGGGCGTCTCGGCGTAGTGTCAAAATGATACCAGCCGTTTCCTATATTTACAAGGTTCCAATAGTGGCTTGTCCGAGAAGGTATTTTGGTAATATCCATATTCGCAATGCCGGCTCTTGTCAGCAGTACCTTAGACGTGCAGGCATACACATAACAGTCTCCTTTACCGTCTACCAAGCCCTCGTATGCCGCCCTGATCCAATTTCCTTTTTCAGAATGACCGGTATAGCCTACATGGGACTGCACATATCTATAGATTGCCTCCAATTTCTGTCCCGGCTCCATGCCCGGCGTTATGATCTGCGCCAACACGCCATCCGCAATGGCATTCACTTCGCCTTCATCATATACCCTCGGTCTGACCGTCACGCTGGCTTCCGCCCTAGTTTCGTTGCCGGAGCCGTCCCTTGCGACATAAGTAATCGGATAGGTGCCTTCGACATTCAGATTTACGGCGCTGTTGTCAACCGTCAGGCTCAGTCCCTCCTGACAATTATCCGTAACGGTAACATTCTTTTTATAGGAAACGGTGCTCCCTACGATTACATTCAAATCCGTGACACCGCTGATCACCGGCGCCTCCTTGTCTTCCTCCAAGATCAGTTTCGCCGTCTTGACCGTCTGATTGCCGCCTGCATCCGTCGCACAGATCTCAATCTCCTGTTCCCCGACAGCAGTCACATCGGGGTCGATGACAAAAGCCGTCTTTACCTCCGTAATATCTTCCACAGACGCTACAAAATCGTCTGCAGTTCTGGCCAGCGTGGTAAAACTGCGGACATCGTGCACATTTAACACCGGAGCGACCGTATCAACAATGTGCAGCAGCGCTTCATAATCATTGCCGTCTACGCGCAACTTCACTTTATGATCTGCCGGAACCGTATAGTCAAACTTGCCTACGTCCGTCAGAAATGCGGCGTCTTCTCCCTCTATCACGAAATCCGACAGGACGGGCGGGCGGCTGCCTGCCTCCAAGCTTAGTTCCGTTACCACCTGCGAGATAAAAAGTTCTGCCGCCACCATAGTCGTATTGCCGCCCAGATCTGTTAAAAGGATCTCTACTTCTTGATGTCCGGGCAATTCAAAATCCGGCTCTTTGACATACGATACAGTCACTTTGGTGGCATCCTTAATTGCTGTCACAAATTCATCTGCGGCGCATTCCTGCCCCAGCTCCAAATTTACCTTCACCCCTTCTCCCTCGGGGGCAATGGTATCCATTATGTGAAGGGTGCTGTTGTGCGAAAAATACCCCGTCTGTATCTTCACATGGTATTCGCCGGGAACAAACACATCCACCGCATCGCCGCCTTCGGCAAAATAGGCCGGCTTTTCGGAATTTTTCAAAAAATCTGCAGCAGCGACTTCAACCCCTGCTTCCGCATAACATTCACGATAGACCAAACTGTTCTCATATAAGAAAAAAACGGACAGCAATACAAGCGCTGCAGCAATCACGGCGCCTGCAATCAGTATCCTGCGCCATCTGCCAGAAACAGGTGAGCTTTCCGCTTGTTCTTGTTCCTGTTCGTCTTGCTTCTGTTCGTCATTTTCCTGTTTCATCACAGTATCCATATCTTCTTTTGTCTCCGCAATAACCCTTCGATCGTCCCACTGACTAAGAAATGCCGTATCGTTTCATCATATTGCTTATATCCATGGTATTCGGCGCACCCTATAACCCGACCTAGTATACCACTCATTAGGTACATTTGCAATAAAAACCATTAATCTGAGGGAGGAACCAGCCTTTTCAGGTTTAATGCGGCTGCAGATAAGAGACATTCTTCCGCTGCATTTCTGATGGCCCTCTTCTGTATATATGAAGTCAAAATTTACGCAGTTTTTAATCTGTCTCAATAGGTGGTTTTGTGGAATAATTGAGTCTATAATATCACCATCTGAATCTGGCTGTCCTGTTTTCCCCCCCATCATAAAAATGGCCTCCTGAAATTGATATAACATACCATACAGAAGGCCAAAATTCTTTCATTTGTCAACAGGTCCTTTTCTTCGTAGGCTCATAAAACATTGAAAAGCGCTATTTATCAGAGACACACAAAATACCCCATATAATTTTTTTCAATTATTTTTTAATAAATATCCCTTAAGTTGACGGCATTGCTAAAAAATCTGCATTTTCTTATATACTTACTTTTTTTCATAGATTGCCTTGACTGACATTCCGCCTTCCGATATCGGCAATTCTATATTTTCCCTCCCCTGAATCACCTTTGTCTGGCAGGCGTCTTTTACTTCCCACGCAACAAAACGGTATCCTTCGTTGGCAGAAGCCGTCAACGTAATCGGATAGTCCGTATAATATTCTCCGCTCCATTTTCCATTTTCGTCAAAAGGCGGCTCTATTGTATTCAGCCCAACCTTACCTGCAGCCGTATCGTTCACTTCCAATGCTATGGGAGCAAGTGATCCTGTCAGGCCAAATTCATCTTTGAGATATTGCACAATATAAGGTCTGCGGCAATCCAAAAAGTTCTGTACATCCATTACCGCATTCAGAAACATAGTTGTATCCTCTGTTCCCCAGAAGCGTTTTAGATGCACCTGCATTGGCTCTGTCATCAGTTCCGTATATTCCTGCACGATAGCATCTACACGCTCCCGCGCAAAGGTTGTATTAGCCAGATCCATAAAAGTAATCACAAACTGTTTTTGGAAATTGGGATTTTGGCATAAATTATTAAAAACTTTCGAATGTTCCGACCCTGATCTTGTAGATGCTATCGTATTCGAATCGATCAAATTGGAAGACAAAGCGCCGTAATTGACATCAAACAACATCCATCTCCATTTTCCGTCGCTATATATATTATCTTCATCCTTTTCCCGAACGCGCCACAATCCCTCATTTCCATTCGGCCAATCATCATACCGCCCTATATATATCTCCGAGGCATAGTAATCAATATAACTCTGCATATCTATCAGTTCACAGGCATATTGATAATTGCCTTCTTCTTTCATGTCCGCATTTACCATATATTTTAATATCTGCTCTTCATAGATTTCTTTATCTCCTCCATTTCCTTCTGCAAGCCCCATACCTTTAATCATGATAACATTATTCTTTTTTACATTATAATAATAGCTTAGGTATGCATCATCATATTTTTCGGTAAGCCAATATATGCCCCAATATTCACCGTCCAAAAACATAGCGCAGGGAATATAATGCATCGTAGCAAAGGCCCTGCCTTCTGTCAGCCGAGCCATCAGTATATCTCTGATCTTGGATACATTGTCATTCCCTCCCGCAAACAGAGTAATGGTATCTGCCATATAACCGCTGCCAAAGAGATCAATATAAAATCTTCCTTCTCCGTCATATATATCTCGGGCATATAAATTCATACTTCTCGGTACAAACCCCCGGGAACCGCCGCCCTGTATCCGGATGCCGCAGCTTTTCCTTTGAATAAGCTGCCTATTCGCATCAAATAGTTGGACATCGGCGCTACGCTCCCATTCCATACCTCTTTGATGATAATTGGCATTCCAAAACGCCCAATACCCTTCCAATTCCGCGGAACGCTCTGTTTCCTGATAAATTTTGCCCAATACATAAATCCCCGTTTCCTCATCAAACAAATCATCGGGGTCTGTCACGATGGACATCACATAGATATCGTCGTAACCCATTTTATTGTCAAAACCTACAAAATAATTTTCTGTTTTAATCTCACTAAAATTCCCATCCGCATCCCTATATGCAGCCCTGACAACCGTACACTTATCGACAGGATAAGCCGGAACAACATACTGTGGATCACCCCAGCTGTAACGCGCTATATTTTCTGTCAAAAAACCAGCGGACACATCTGTCCGCATAGAATATACATTTTCATTCTCCGTCGCATCGGTTATCAAAATCGGCCCGGCATACTTTATTGCATTTTCATCCGGTTCCGAACCGTCCAAAGTATAGTAAATCTCCGTTCCCGGCGGCGCAGAGATTTTCAATGTAAACGGTTGTTCATAAAAGCCGGATTCTCTTGAAAATGTCAACTCTGTCACGGCAAGTTTATCTCCTATCAAAAGCATAATGCCTAAGCATATGCACATAGCCGTTAAGAGAATTAAAATTTTCTGGCGCTTTATCATCCTGCTTTTTCTCCCGATTCCACAACGCAATTTACTGACTGCACGCCCGGA
>CANQTG010000072.1 GCA_947626715.1 uncultured Lachnospiraceae bacterium
TCTTGTGCCCGCTTTTATTCGGGCATTTTTATTATAGATTCCTCCGGCAGGAGGAATTTCCTATTATATAAAAAAGCCCTTTCGGACTTTGTCTGAACAGGGGAAGAGGGAATCGAACCCCCGTTAACGGTTTTGGAGACCGCCGCACTACCGCTGTACTATTCCCCTTTTTCGGTTTTCCGCTCCGATCCGATTGCGGATAGAAGCGCGCCTGCGCGGCCAGAACCCCGCCAAGCGTTTATAGTATATCATATTACTTTCGGCTTCGCAAGTTAATTTTTGCACATGTATGTGTCTTCTATTATAATTGAAAAGATGATTTTTTCTATAACAAACACTGCACACCCGCATAGCAGGTGGTTGATATTTCCTACGCTTTGCGTGCTCAACAGGGTCTATCCGACCCCATAACGCAAAACCGGCGGGACTGAAAATCAGTCTCCGCCGGTTTTTTATCAATTCCCTATAATTCCCTATATTTCCTCGATCGCTTCCTGTACGCTCGATACGCCCTTTAATACGATCCCCTCCGGGACAGCGCCGGAGGCGGCTAAGGACTCTTTTACCGTCTGGGGCAGGATACAGGTGGAAAATCCGAGCTTTGCGGCTTCCATGATACGCTGCTGCGCCATGCTGACCGAACGCACCTCGCCGCTTAGGCCGATCTCGCCGAACACGACCGTCTTTTCCTCTACCGGACGGTTCCGAAAGCTCGAGACGACCGCCAGCGCGATCCCCAGATCGAGCGCGGGCTCCAGCATACGGATCCCGCCTGCGATATTGACATAAGCGTCGCAGTCCCCCATACGCAGGCCGACCCGCTTCTCCAATACCGCCATCAGCAGATTGACCCGGTTAAAATCCGTACCGGCCGCCTGCCGTCTGGGGATCCCAAAGCTGCTGCGGCAGACGAGCGCCTGAATCTCTAACAGAATGGGCCTTGTCCCTTCCATCGAACAGACTACGACCGAGCCGCTCGCGCCCTGCGGCCTGCCGCTTAACATAAATTCCGACGCGTTTTCGACCTCCCGCAGCCCGTTCTGGCACATCTCAAAAACGCCGATCTCATTCGTAGAGCCGAAACGGTTCTTTACGCCGCGCAGGATCCGATAGGAAGCGTGCCGGTCCCCTTCAAAATACAGCACCGTATCTACCATATGCTCCAGCATCCGCGGCCCCGCCACCGTCCCCTCTTTGGTCACATGCCCCACGATAAAGATCGGGATATTCTCGTCCTTTGCCAGCCGCATCAGCGCCGCCGTCGCTTCTCTGACCTGAGAAACGCTGCCGGGCGCCGCCGCCACATCTTCGCAGTACACCGTCTGGATCGAATCGATGACCACGGCCTCCGGCCGCTGGCGCAGGATCACATCTTCGATCAGGCTCAGACTGGTCTCGCACAAAAGAAGGAGCGCGTCGTTAAATTCCCCGATCCGCATCGCGCGGAGCTTGATCTGCTTTAAGGATTCCTCGCCCGAGATATAGAGCACCTTTCTGCCGTCGTTCGATAAATGACGGCAGACCTGCAAGAGCAGCGTGGATTTGCCGATCCCCGGATCGCCGCCGACGAGGGTCAGGGAGCCGGAAACAAGACCGCCGCCCAGCACCCGGTCCAGCTCCCTGATATGCGTGCAGATCCGATCCTCCTCCTGCATGGCGATCGCAGACAGAGAGGAAGGCTCCCTCTTCCCGCCTCCTAACGCTGCTCTGGCCGGGATCTCTGCCGCTTCCTCCACGAACGTGTTCCACTGTCTGCACCCGGGACACTGTCCCAGCCATTTGGAGGATTCATAACCGCAGTTCTGACAGAAAAATACCGTCGTCCTTTTCCCTTTTGCCATGCCGCCGTTTCCTATTTGCGGATCGTCACGGGCACCTCGCCCGCGTCCGCCAGCTCCACGCTGATACTCAGCTTGCCGCCAAGATTCGTTTTCATCTTGCCGATATGCTCGCCCGCGACCGTCACCTCATACTCCGTCTCGTCTTCCAGCCCTATGGTGAGCTGCGCGTCCTCCGCTCCCTCGACGGTGAACGTAACGCCGTTCTCATCCTCCTTAAAATGGTTCACGCTCGTTCCCGGTACGGATTCATAGGCAAACATCCCGTTCTTTTCCAGCTTTGTCATCGTCGCATAGGTCTTTACCTTATACAGGTCGCCGCCATGCTCAAAATCCTCTTTTTTCGCTTTTTCCGCCAGAACATGATTCCCAAAGCTAAGACTCCCGTCCTCTTCCGTCCGAATCAATCCTTCTACCAATGCCATTTTTGTTTCCTCCTCGCACTTTTGTATTTTGTGTAAACAGCATATGCATCATTGGGAAATTTCTTCGCTGTCCTTTTTATTTTTTACGGTAAAGACAAGCTGTTTTTTCTTCCAGCCGGCGACAACCGTATCGCCCGGCGCGATCTTTTTTCTGAGGATCTCTTCCGCCAGCGCATCCTCGATCACGGTCTGGATCGCCCGTTTCATCGGCCTCGCGCCCATCTTTTTTTTCGAATACGTATCGACGATATATTCCTTTAACGCGGGCGTCACCGTTAGGCGGATATCCATCCGCTCCCGACAGCGCTCCGCCAGCTTCCTGCTCTGCAGAGAAACGACCTCCTTCATATCGTCGCGACTTAAGGGGTGGAATACCATGATCTCGTCGATCCGGTTGATAAATTCCGGCTTGAAGATCCGCTTTACCTCTTCCATGACGCCGGACTTCATCGTCTCGTAGTCCTTCTTCTCGGATACCTCCGTCGCAAAGCCCAGATTCTTAGGATCGACGATACGCTGCGCGCCGGCATTGGACGTCATGATCAGGATCGTATTCTTAAAGCTCACCCTGCGCCCCTTCGCGTCGGTGATATGGCCGTCGTCCAGAACCTGAAGCAGAATGTTGAACACATCGGGGTGCGCCTTTTCGATCTCGTCAAAGAGGATCACGGAATAGGGATTACGCCGTACCTTCTCGCTGAGCTGCCCGCCCTCGTCAAAGCCCACATAGCCCGGCGGCGAGCCGATCATCTTAGAGACGGAATGCGGCTCCATATATTCCGACATATCGACCCGGATCAAAGCGTCCTGCGTGCCGAACATCGCTTTCGCCAGCGCCTTGCTCAGCTCCGTCTTCCCTACGCCCGTCGGCCCTAAGAATAAAAAGGAACCGATCGGCCTGTTGGGATCCTGCAGCCCTACCCTGCCTCTGCGCATGGCTCTCGCCACCGCCTTTACCGCATCCTCCTGCCCGATCACCCGTTTATGAAGCGTATCCTCTAAGCGGAGCAGTCTCTCGCTCTCCTTTTCCGCCAGTCTCGATACCGGGATCTTGGTCCAGAGCGAGACCACGTCCTCGATCTCGGCCGCGCCGACCTGCATGTCCCGCTGCGCCGCCTTCCGTTCGCAGGCTTCCTTCGCCTTTTCATATTTTCGGATCAGCTTATCCTGATTCTGCCGGATCTCGCTCGCCTGAAGATAAGCCTCGATCCGAATGGAACGCTCGATCTGCTTATCCATCTTGGCAATCTCCTCCTGCATGTCCTTTAAGGACTGCGGGATATGCATCCCTTTAAGGCGCAGCGCGGCGGACGCTTCGTCGATCAGGTCGATCGCCTTGTCCGGCAGGTTCCTGTCGTTGATATAACGGCTGGATAAACGCACCGCGGCCTCCAGCGCTTCCTCCGTGATCTTCACGCCATGATGTTCCTCATACTTCCCGCAGACGCCCTGCAGGATACGCAGCGCCTCCTCCTGCGTCGGCTCTTCTACCGTGACCGGCTGGAAACGCCGCTCCAGCGCCGCGTCCTTTTCGATATATTTGCGGTATTCCGCGATCGTCGTCGCGCCGATGAGCTGGATCTCTCCCCGTGCCAAAGACGGCTTTAGGATATTAGAGGCGTCGATCGCCCCTTCCGCGCCGCCTGCGCCGATGATCGTATGGAGCTCGTCCAGAAACAGGATGATATTGCCGTCCTCTATGACCTCCCGGATCACCCTTTTGATCCGCTCCTCAAATTCCCCGCGGTATTTGCTCCCGGCCACCATGCCGGAAAGATCCAGCGTAACGACCCTTTTATCCCGGATCGTCTCCGGCACATCGCCCGACGCGATATTCAGGGAAAGGCCCTCCGCGATCGCCGTCTTGCCTACGCCCGGCTCCCCTACCAGACAGGGGTTGTTCTTCGTGCGGCGGCTGAGTATCTGTATCACGCGCTGGATCTCCGCCTCCCTGCCGATCACCGGATCGAGCTTTCCTTCTCTGGCCAGCGCCGTCAGATCCCTGCTGAACTGATTTAAGGTCTCCGTCGCGCCGCCTCTTTCCTTTTTCTTTTTCCCCTTGCCGCCGAGATCCTCCTTCATCAGATTGGCGTCCTTCCCCATCGCGAGCAGGGTATCCACATACAGCTTCTGGATCTGTACGCCAAGCGTATTTAACAGCCTGACCGCTACGTTTTCCCCTTCCTTCAAAAGGGCGAGCAGGATATGCTCCGTCCCTATCTCTTCCGAATGGAAACGCGACGCCTGCCTTGCCGCCTCCCGCAGTATCTTTTCGGCCCGCGGCGTATAGCCGTCCCGCTCCTTTACCGGGAGATAGTTCCCCGGCGCGATCAGGTCGTATATCATAGAGATCAGCCGCTCTTCCTCTACGCCGTTATCCTGAAGTACCCTCGCGGCGACTCCCGTATCCTCACGCAGCAGTCCCAGCAGGATATGCTCCGTGCCGATATAGTTCTGCCGTAGTTCTCTTGCCGTCTGTTTCGCCAGTAAAAGCGCCGTCGTCGCTTTTTTTGTATACTGCGGCATGATTCATTCCTCCATTATTTTTATCAATTCATCTTGACACAATCATATGGTAAAACAGGGAAAGTTTCAAGAAGATTTTTCCCTTCCGCGGCGTATAAAAACAGCAAGCCAGTGCCGATATCCCGTCAGCGCTGACTCTTCTGTTTACAAAGCGTACCGGATCTATTTGCGGCGATCCTTTCCGTCCATATTTAAAAACTCAAACTCGAAATCGTCGTCCTCCAGATAAACCTCGTCCTCGTCGTCGTCCTCTTCCTCATCGTCGTCTCCGTCGTCCTCGTCATCCTCTTCCTCCTCATCGTCCTCGTCGCGGCGCGATAGGAAATTACGGGGGCTCCAGCGGCGTTTTCTTACCGGACCGTCGTCGTCCTCATCGTCTTCGTCGTCCTCTTCCTCTTCCTCATCCTCGTCGTCCTCGTCATCTTCTTCCTCGTCATCGTCCTCATCGTCCTCGTCATCCCCATAGCCGTATTCGCGGTATTCCCTGACTTTGAGCGCGAGCAGAATGCATATCACCAAAAGCACAACGATCAGGACGCCCCCTACGATCAGCAGGAGCTTTTCGCTGCCGCCCATAGGGGAAGAAGCGGCGCTTTCTCCTTCGCGCACGATCTCCACCTTTTCAAAGCGCTCGCGCGGAACAGAATACAGATACCACGCTTCCGCATCCTCTTCGTTCTCATCTTCTACGCGCAGCAGATACAACTCGCCCGATTCCCATTCCTTCAGGGTCTCTTCATCGATCGTCATATCCTCCAGATCCACATCGGCCGGAAGATTTACGCTCGAGATCACGCTGGCGATCTCAGGCCCGCCTTCCGTGACCGGCGCGGCCTCCCCGCCCTCTTCGGGATAAGCCTCTCCGTCTTCCGACTCCGCTCCTTCTTCCCCGCCTTCTTCCGGCGCGGCAGGTTCTTCCTCGTCCACCAGATCGGAACGGATAAAGCCTGTTTTTCCGTCAACCTCTACCTGCCACCATTTATTTCCGTCCGCGCCGGTCGTTTCTCCCGTGATCGCGACCTGCGAGCCGGATTTGACATTCCCGACAACAGCGTCCGTCGTAGACGGCCCCTTGCGGACTTTTGCGTTCGTAGATACCGTACCGGCGGTCACGTCCGTTTCGGATACCGTCGCGGCGGTATTCGTCGTGCTGTTGATCTGCTCGGCCTGCTCCTGCGTCATACCGCCGCCCGCAGACGCCAGATCGGAACGCACATAGCCCGTCGCGCCGTTCACCGACACCTGATACCAGACCTGACCGTCCGCCCCCGTCGTCTCGCCGGTCACGGAGAGCGTCGCACCGCTGGCCACCCTCGCTACGACCGAAGCGTCGGTACTGGCTTCGCTCCGCACGTTCGCATTGGTATTCATCGTTATCTGCGTATCCGCGCGGCTGACGATCGTATTTCCTCCCATGCAGAATATACACACGGCCAGCCCGAGCCCTGCCAAAGCATATGTTATTTGTTTCCACCCTGCCCTCGTTTTCATGTCCTGCTTTTTATCCTTCCTCTTTTCCACCGTAGCTTTTTAAAATCTGTCGTGCTTGAAGCGCTTCTCGCCTTCCGCGCCCTTTTCCGCCATGCCGAAGCCCTTGTCAAAGTTCTTATGCAGCTTCCGCTGCTCTTCCTCTCTCCTCCTGTGATATTCCAGCTCACACTTGGGACAAAATCTGCCGCTGCGGATATTCGTGCCGCATATCTCGCACTTGAGATAAGCCGCCGAGCCGTGCGCGATCTCAAGACGGGATTCCTTGAGCATATGGCGTATCGTTTTCTGGCTCACGCCCGTATTGGCCTCGACCTCTGCGGCCGTCGCCCCCTGATGCCGCTCGATAAAGGCGCGCACTTTGCCGTAATCGTCATAATCCAGCTCGCCGCATTCCTCGCACTTATATTCGCCGACTCCCTTAAAGACCATAACGCCGCCGCACTTTTTACACAATGTAGGGCGGTTATAGATATCGATATCCTTCAGACTTTTCAAACCTGCCATTTTATCACGCTCCTGTCATTTTCGCAAGTTTTCCATACTCCCCGGAATGTCCTTATCCCTATGCTTCCTCGATCGCCTTTCCGATATCATGGCGCATATATTTGCCGGTAAAGGAGACCCACTCCGCCGCCTCGTACGCTTTTTGGCGCGCTTCTCTTAGATCTGTCCCGCACGCCGTAATCCCCAGTACGCGGCCGCCGGACGTCACGATTTTTCCGTCGTCGGAAAATTTTGTCCCCGCGTGAAAGCAAAAATAATCTTTCTTTCCCGCAAAACGCTCTAACCCGGCGATCGGATAGCCCTTTTCATAGGCAAGCGGATACCCGCCCGAAGCGAGCACCACGCACACCGCCGCATTGTCCTCAAATTCCAGCTCGATCTCATCGAGCCTGCCGTCGATACACGCTTCCATCACTTCTATGATATCATTTTTCATGCGCGGCAGCACGACCTGCGCCTCGGGATCGCCGAATCTCGCGTTGTATTCCAAGACCTTCGGCCCCTTATCGGTCAGCATGAGCCCGAAAAAGATGATCCCCTGAAAGAGCCTGCCTTCCGCTGCCATCGCATCCACCGTCGCCTGATAGATATGCTCTTGACAATAGTTATCTATTTCCTCTGTGTAAAAGGGGCTCGGCGAGAAGGTTCCCATACCGCCCGTATTCAGGCCTGTATCGCCGTCGCCCGCGCGCTTATGATCCTGCGCCGAGGTCATCGTCTTGATCGTCCGGCCGTCCACAAAGGACAGTACGGAGACTTCGCGCCCCGTCATAAATTCCTCGATCACCAGCCGATTCCCGGCGTCCCCGAATTTCTTATCCTGCATGATCTCCTTTACGCCGTCTTTCGCCTCCTGCAGCGTATTGCAGATCAGCACGCCCTTGCCCAGCGCCAGACCGTCCGCCTTCAATACGACCGGCAGCGGCGCGTGCTCCAGATAGGCGAGCGCTTCCTGCGCGCGGTCAAAGATCCGATAGTCCGCCGTAGGGATATGATATTTCTTCATCAGATCCTTTGCAAAGGCTTTGCTGGCCTCTAGGACCGCCGCGTTCCTGCGCGGCCCGAACACCCGCAGTCCCGCCTCCTCCATCACATCGGTCAGGCCGCCCGCCAGCGGGTCGTCCATGCCGACGATCACCAGATCGATCTCCTTTTCCTTTGCGAAATCCGTCAGCCTCTCAAATTCCATCGCCCCGATCGGCACGCATTCGGCGATCTGCGCGATCCCCGCATTCCCGGGCGCGCAGTAGAGCTTATCGACCCTGCCGCTCTTCGACGCGCTCACAGCGATCGCATGTTCTCTGCCTCCGCCCCCAACGATCAAAACTTTCATAGTATCCTCCGCTTATCGCTCTATGACACAGTCAATCCAAAATGACGACCCTGCCGTCCTCCACCTTCAGCCTGCCGCCGGCAAACAGCTCGACCGCCTGCGGCAAAATCTTCCATTCGGCCTCTTCCATCACGCGCCTTTGCAGCGTCTGCGGCGTATCGTCCCGCTCTACCGCTACCGCCTTCTGCAATACGATAGGACCCGTATCCGTGCCCTCGTCGACAAAATGAACCGTAGCGCCCGTTATTTTTACGCCCCGTTCCAGAGCCTTCTCATGCACCCTAAGCCCGTAATACCCCGTCCCGCAAAACGCCGGGATCAGGGAGGGATGGACGTTCAGGATCCGGTTTCTGTATCTTTGGATCAGCTCCGCCGGAAGCACGACCAAAAACCCGGCCAGCACGATCAGATCGGGCCTCGCTTCTTCTACGGCCGCAAGGAGCGCTTTGTGAAAGCCCTCCCGTTCGGGAAAATCCTGCGGACAGACGCAGGCCGTCTCCAGCCCGTGCCGCTTCGCGCGCTCCAGCGCATACGCATTTTTTTTATTGCTCAGCACCCTGACAATGCGCACGTCCTTTAACGTTCCGTCCTCGATACGGTCGATCAGCGCCTGCAGATTCGTACCGCCGCCCGAGACGCACACAAGCAGTTTCAACATAAGATAACTCCTTTATCTCCCGCCTCGACATGTCCTATGACCCATGCGGTCTCGCCCGCTTCCCGAAGCGTTTTAAGGGCCTTTTCCGATTCCCCTTCCCGCACTGCGAGCGCCATGCCGATCCCCATATTATAGGTATGGTACATCATATCTTCCGCGATCCTTCCTTCCGTCTGTATCAGGCGAAAGACCGCCGGGACCTCATAGTTCTCCTTTCGGATCACCGCGCGCATTCCTTCCGGCAGCATACGCGGGACATTCTCATAGAAGCCCCCTCCCGTGATATGGCTGCACGCCTTTACGTCGATCCCCGCGCTTTTAAGCCGTTCCAGAGCCTTCACGTAGATCCTCGTCGGCGTCAGCAGCGCCTCTCCGAGCGTCATACCCAGCTCCTCACGCCATGTATCCAGATTCTCCCTCGTCATTGTAAAGACCTTGCGGATCAGGGAAAAGCCGTTGCTGTGCACGCCGCTCGAAGCGATACCGATCAGGGAATCACCCGCCTCCACTCTCCTGCCGTCGATCATATCTTTCTCGTCTACGATACCGACCGCAAACCCGGCCAGATCATATTCCTCAACGGGATAAAAGCCCGGCATCTCCGCCGTCTCGCCGCCGATCAGCGCCGCGCCCGCCTGCTTGCAGCCTTCCGCGACGCCCTTTACGATATCCGCTATCTTATCGGGATAATTCTTGCCGCAGGCGATATAATCCAGAAAGAAGAGGGGGACGCCCCCCGCGCACGCGATATCATTGACGCACATCGCAACGCAGTCGATTCCCACCGTATCGTGCTTATCCAGTAAAAACGCCAGCTTGAGCTTGGTGCCCACGCCGTCCGTTCCCGACACGAGCGTCGGTTTTTCCATCCCTTTAAAGGCCGCCAGAGAAAACGCGCCCGAAAATCCGCCGATACCGCCCAGCACCTCCGGCCGCATCGTCTCTTTGATATGCTTTTTTATCAGCTCCACAGAGGCGTATCCCGCCTCGATATCTACGCCTGCGCTTTTATAATCCATTCCCGATTCCTCACCTTACTCAATAATCCTGATATCCCTGCCGCTGAAGGCGCGCATCCTTTTCCTCGACGCCCTCCTTCATTTCTTCGGCATACGCCGTAAGCCGCGCGAGCAGTCCGTCGTCCGACACCGCCAGTATTCTGGCCGCTAAGAGCCCCGCGTTTACGCCGCCCCCGATCGCGACCGTAGCGACCGGTATCCCCGACGGCATCTGCACGATGGAATACAGGGAATCCCGCCCGCCCAACGAGCTGGTATGCATGGGGACGCCGATCACCGGCAGGGGAAAGATCGCCGCGCACATGCCCGGCAGGTGCGCCGCCATTCCGGCTCCCGCGATCACTACCTTGATCCCGCGTTCCCGCGCCGTTTTCGCATATTCAAAGAAAGTATCCGGCTCCCTGTGCGCGGAAATGATCCGCATTTCATAGGATATCCCCAGTTTATCCAAGACCCCGGCAGCCTTCGACATGACGGGCAGATCGGAATCGCTGCCCATTACGATAGAAACCTGACTCATTTTATACTCCTTCACTACAGTAAGTGCTTCCTGATCCCTACAATGACTATATATTGTATTTTAGTATGAAGCCTCCTATCCGTCAACCTGTTTTCTGCATCCTGCCAAGAGTCGGAGGCAGATAACCCGCCGATATCCTTCCCAGAGTCGGAGACGGATAGCCCTCCAATGTCCTTCCCAGCGCCGGAGCCGGACAGCTTTCCGGCAGACTATTTATGCGTAAGGGGCCGGTTTAATTCTTCGCAGCCGGGCAGCACAAATCTGCCGCCCTCTATGATCTTCCGGCTGCCCCCATCCGGCCAGAGCGCTGTCAGCTCTCCCAGCTCGTCGTAGGGGATCGTGATATCCGTATGACAGTTAAAGTACGCGCCCTCCCCGCCTGCAAGGCGTTTTAAAGAACAGCTGTTATCCCTTGCGATCATTTCCTTTCCGTCGGGATTATAGACCGGCAGCTCCTCGCTGTGCGAATAGCAGGTATCGCCCAGCGCAAAATGCGGGCCCGTCTTTTCCGCGATCAGGATCGGCAGCCTGTCCGCGATATCGTATTTTCCCGCCGCCGCATAGGCCGTCGTGTTGGTGCCGATCGCAAATTCCCCCATCGGCAGGCTCTCATGGTGAAAGAGCAGATTTTCCTTGATATATTTGCGGCCTTCCTCCGGCAGCGCAAAATTCCCGCAGCTGTACGCGCTGACCATGCCCTCCGTAAAATGCAGCTCCAGATCCCGGTATTCCAAGCCGTTTAAGAACACCCGCGTCACATGCAGGATGCCGTTCGTCCCCTCGAGCGCCGGAGAAGTAAAGACCTCTCCCACAGGGATATTCACATCCGCTACGCAGTTTTCAAATTTTGTCTCCCTGCTCTCATCACGCAGCGGACACAATGCAACGGTCAGATCCGTCCGGTTCTTCCCGCAGCCCTTTATCCGCACCGCCGACGCCCGATCGAGCGTATCGATCAAAGTCTGCTGTATCCTCTGATACAGGGCGTAATCCAGCGTATTGATCTCTATGACCGCGTCAAAGATCTCTTCAAACCGCTCCCCGATCTTCGGCGTCGGAAAGGCGATGATCGTAAAGCTGCGCTCCTCGCCCTTGATGTATTCGTTTACCAGACGGGCGCTTTCGGAAGAAAGGCGTACCGAGATCTCCTGCTGCTTCTCGCTTAGGTGGCACGCCTCCGGCTTGGCCTGCGGCGCAAACGGCGCTTCTCCAAAGCCTTCCAGACAGGCCGGGCCGCCGTGGACGAAGGCCAGCTCTTTATATTTCTCATACGCCGTCCTCATCGCTGCCAGCCTGCGGTTTGCATATCTTTTATCCAGATACAGCGCCTCGTCCTCCCGATGGTCGTAAAGATACTGCCGATTGGGCGGCGCGCCGCAAAATCCGACCTGCGCCGCTCCCCGCCTGTGAAAGATACTCATAGACGCCCTATAGACGACCGTATCCAACCCCATCTGCTTAAAATTGAGCGCGGCCTGCCGGATCACCCGCTCAAACCCTGCCGGGTAGCGGATATTCACCGTCTTTTTCTTCGCGATATCCTTGCCGCCCGCCAGAAAGCCTAGACGGTATCCTTCCGTAAAGACGTCCGCGATCCGCCGGATCTTCTCCTGCGAAAGACCGCTTAGATACCGCGCCAGCCCCTCCTCCGTCTCCGTGATATACTCGCCGTAACGATACAGGTAGCGGATATCCTCTGTCTCCGACGCTTCCGCGATCCGCAGAAAGAAATCCTGCGACGGGTCAAGCTGGCTCCTTATCCTCTCCTCCAGCTCGGGGGCCGTATAGTCGCTGACAAACCAATATACGATCTGTTCCAGCTCCTCGTAAGCCGGAGCCGCTTTACCCTCTTCCTGCGCGCAGACAAAGGATTGATAGATCTCCAAAAACAGCTCCATGCGGATCAGCAGCTCCTGCGTCCTGCCCTCGTACACCGATTCGATCTGACTGTGCAGCTCCGCGTATAAAAACGCCAAAAGCCTGCCCGTCTGCATCCCGTATTGGGAAGCCGCATACGCTGGATTGCCCCAGCAGCGCTCATACTGCGGCGGCAGGATATCCTGATACAGCGCCCGGTTGTGTTCGCGCAGAACGCTGAGCGGCGCGTCGAAAAGCCCGCCCTCCTGCAGCCATCTGCGCTCCGAGAGCAGCAGCGCGATATAGGCGGCGGTCTCCCGGAAATAAGGCGCATACGCGCCGTCGATCTCCGCCGCTTCCACGCCTTTCGCGATCGCCAGAATGCGCTCCCCTGCCAAAGCGAATCTTTCCTCTATGAGCTCGTCCTGCGCAGGGCCGCGCTCCTGCGCCTTATGCGCCGTCCCATCCTGTATCATATCCCGTATACTCCTGCAAATAAAATAAATCCGGCGCCTGCCAGAACCAACGTATTGATCACAAGCCCCAGATAGGAAAACAGATAATATTTATCCGGCTCCATTCTCGATAAGATCCCCAGTACCAATCCGATCAGGGAAAACAGTACGGCCAACAGCATAGTCATGCCATAACGCGGCTGCGCTATGCCGCCGTCCCGAAATACGAACCACAAAACCATTACCACAGAGCTTAAGGAGATCAGCCCTAAAACAGTCGAAACGACGGCCCTGAAAGGGTGCTCCTTATTGGTAAAGATGTAGCCGCCCTTATGCGCCATCACCGACACCTCCTGTCAAAACGCCCCGCACGTTCAAAATAACAGCTTGGACTTTACTGCGAGCAGTCTCGCGCCGCTCACAATCAGCAGGACCCCGCCTGCGATCCCCGCCGCCAGCGCGATCACGCCCAGCGTGATATTGAGCGCCCCCGAATGGCTCATCGTCTTATATGCCTTTTCCTCCATTTCTCTATGCCGCCTCTTTTCTTTTTATTTTCATCTTTTTCTTTTTTTATTTTTTTCCTTTTATTCTTTCTTCCGCTTCCGCTTTTTCCCTTTATTCTTTTCTTTTTCTCTTACTCTGCAGTTCTTTCTTTTCTCTCTTCTTTCTTCCCGCTTCCGGTCAGGGAGACGGCCTTTTCAGATCTTATCGTCCGGCGTTTTCCGCCGCCCTTTTATTTTGCCCCATATGCCGCATAATAAGCGTCGATCGCGGATTTTATGGTATCGTCGATATAGACGCGTCCCTGATATTCCCTGTTGTATAGGCAGGAGACCACTTCCTCCATCGTTACGATCGCGGCTGTCGGAAAGCCGTATCTTTCCTCGATCTCTTTCAGAGCGCTCTTTTCTCCGAGCTGCCCCTTTTCCATACGGTTTAAGGAAACGATCAGTCCCTTGATCTCTACCTCTGCCTGCGCTTTCAAGATCGGGAAGGTTTCTTCGATCGACTTCCCCGAGGTCGTCACATCTTCAATGATAACGACCCGGTCGCCGTCCCGCAGCGGGCTCCCTAACAGAATGCCGGTATCGCCGTGATCCTTTATTTCCTTGCGGTTCGAGCAATAGCGGACATCCTTTCCATACAGCTCGCTGATCGCCATGACCGTGGCCACGCCAAGCGGGATCCCCTTATAGGCGGGCCCGAACAGGACGTCAAAGTCCAGCCCGTAATGCGCATGGATCGCCTTTGCATAATATCCGCCCAGCCTGCGCAGCTGCGTCCCCGTCACATAAGAACCCGCGTTCATGAAAAAGGGGGATTTTCTCCCGCTCTTTAAGGTAAAGTCCCCGAATTTCAG
>CANQTG010000073.1 GCA_947626715.1 uncultured Lachnospiraceae bacterium
AAGCGACTAAAAGAAAACCCCACCCCTCAAGAGTGAGGGGCAGGGGAGTTGAATAGGCGAAGCCTATTTTTTATTTGGGAAAGGAACGGATATGAAGATAAAAAACGAGGAAATGTTAAGAGAGCTTGCCGCTTCGGGGAAATACCGGGTCGTGCCGGTGAGCTGCGAGATCTATGCGGACATCTGCACGCCGATTCAGGCGCTGAAGATTTTGCAGAATGTAAGCCGTCACTGTTATCTGCTGGAATCCGTGGAGGATCGCCAGAAATGGGGGCGCTATTCCTTTTTAGGATATGACCCTAAGCTGGAGCTGACCTGCAGCGACGGAAAGATGACGATACGCTCCGGTTCTACGATCACCGTGGAGGCGGAGCACCCGGGGGATTATATCAGGCAGGTCATTCGGGACAATAAATCGCCGGGACTGCCGCAGCTTCCTCCCTTTACGGGCGGGCTGGTCGGCTATTTCTCCTATGATTATATCAAATATGCGGAGCCGGGGCTGCGTTTGGACGCTGCGGATACGGAGCGGTTTAAAGATGTGGATTTAATGCTGTTTGATAAGGTCATCGCCTTCGACAATTTTCGCCAGAAGATCATACTGATCGCCAACGCGCGCTGCGAGGACTTTGAAACGCAGTTAAACCGCGCGAAGCTGGAATTGGAGGAAATGAGAAAGCTGCTGACGGAGGGGACGCCGAAAAAATCCGTGCATGGCAGGAGAAAAAGCGAGTTCCGCCCCTTATTTGAAAAGGAAGCGTACTGCGCGATCGTGGAAAGGGCAAAGCGTTATATCCATGAGGGCGATATTTTTCAGGTGGTTCTGTCCAACCGTTTCGAAGCGGACTACGAGGGCAGCCTTTTGGACGCTTACCGGGTGCTGAGGACGACGAACCCCTCTCCCTATATGTTTTATTTTTCGAGCGACGATATTGAGATAGCGGGCGCTTCTCCCGAAACCTTAGTCAAGCTAAAGGACGGAACGCTCCACACCTTTCCGCTCGCGGGCACCAGAGCGCGGGGCGGGAACGAGGAGGAAGATCAGGCGCTGGAACGGGAACTGCTTGCCGATGAAAAGGAATGCGCCGAGCACAATATGCTGGTCGATCTGGGGCGCAACGATATCGGGAAGATCTCCGAGTTCGGGACGGTCAGGGTGGAAAAATACATGTCCGTCGAGAGATTTTCCCATGTGATGCATATCGGCTCTACGGTCGGCGGGCGGATACGCAAGGATAAGGATGCGCTGGACGCCGTCGATGCGGTCCTTCCGGCGGGAACGCTTTCCGGCGCGCCCAAGATCCGCGCCTGCGAGATCATCAATGAGCTCGAGAACAATAAAAGAGGGATCTACGGCGGCGCGATCGGATATATTGATTTTGCGGGCAATCTGGATGCCTGTATCGCGATCCGCCTCGCATTTAAAAAGAACGATAAGGTCTTTGTGCGTTCCGGCGCAGGCATTGTAGCCGATTCCGTGCCGGAAAAGGAATATCAGGAATGTCTCAATAAGGCGAGGGCGGTCATGGACGCGCTGCAGATCGCGCAGGAGGAGGTGGAAGCATGATACTTCTGATTGATAATTACGACAGCTTTTCCTATAACCTGTATCAGTATGTGGGGAGTATCTGCGGGGATACGCAGGAGATCCGGGTGATCCGCAACGACGCGATGACTGTGGCTGAAGCGGAAGCGCTGCGGCCTTCCCGTATCATTCTTTCGCCGGGGCCGGGGACGCCGGAACATGCTGGGATCTGTATCGAGACGGCGAGGACGCTCTCGCAAAGGATCCCGACGCTGGGCGTGTGTCTGGGCCATCAGGCGATCTGTACGGCCTACGGCGCGACGGTGAGCTATGCAAAGCGGCTCATGCACGGCAAACAGTCGCAGGTCGAGATAGACGTCCGCTCGCCGCTGTTTCGGGGACTGCCGGAGACGATCCCGGCCGCCCGGTATCATTCGCTGGCGGCGCTGCCGGAGACGATCCCCGAGTGCCTGCGCGTTATCGGACGAACGGCGGAGGGAGAGATCATGGCGGTAGAGCATACGGAATATCCGATCTACGGGGTGCAGTTCCACCCGGAGTCGATCCTGACCCCGGACGGGCTTTCCATTCTGAAAAATTTCCTGACAGTATAGCCCGCTTTGCGGGAAGAAAAGGGATAAGGCCGCGGGGCCGCGCAGAGATTCGGATCAAAAGACGGCTGCGAAAGCAGGCCCGAACCCCGCGCCAAGATTCGCAAGCGGGTCTTGAAGGGCTCATAAAAGAGTAAAATAAGAAAAGATAAAAGAAAAAAGAAAGAAGGAATGAAACATGATTAGAGAGGCGACGGCAAAACTGATCGAAAGGCAGGATCTGAGCTATGAGGAAGCGAATGCCTGTATCAACGAGATCATGAGCGGAGAGACGAGTCAGGTACAGACGGCGGCGTTTCTGGCCGCGTTGGAGACGAAGGGCGCGACGATCGAGGAGATCACGGCGAGCGCGGCGGCAATGCGTTCCCATGCGACAAAGATCGATTACGAAGGCGATCTGCTGGAGATCGTAGGAACGGGAGGGGACGGCGCGCAGTCCTTCAATATTTCCACCACAGCGGCTCTTGTGATCGCCGCGTCGGGTATCTGCGTAGGAAAGCACGGCAACAGGGCGGCTTCCTCAAAGAGCGGGGCGGCGGACTGCTTGGAAAGCCTCGGCGTTAAGATCGACCTAGAGCCGGAAAAATGCGCGGAGCTGTTAAAGAGGATTCATATCTGTTTCTTTTTTGCACAGAAATATCATACTTCCATGAAATATGTCGGGCCTGTCAGAAAGGAGCTGGGGATCCGGACGGTGTTTAACATATTGGGGCCGCTGACCAATCCGGGCTTTGCCAATCGTCAGGTGCTTGGCGTATATTCGCAGGAGCTGTTAGAGCCGATGGCGCATGTGCTCTCCAATCTGGGCGTAAAGAGGGGCATGGCCGTATACGGACAGGATAAGCTGGACGAGATCTCCATGTCCGCGCCGACCTCCGTCTGCGAGATCGATAACGGCACGTTCCGTACCTATACGATACAGCCGGAGGACTTCGGCTTTACGAGATGTAAAAAATCCGACTTAACAGGCGGTACGCCGCAGGAAAACGCGGAAATAACCCGCGCCGTTCTGCGGGGGGAGAAGGGACCTAAGCGCGACGCGGTGCTGATGAACGCGGGCGCGGGCCTTTACATCGGAGGAAAGGCGGAGAGCCTTGCGGACGGTATCCGTCTTGCGGCGGAGCTGATCGATTCCGGCAGGGCGATGGTAAAGCTGGAGGAGTTTATCGCCGCGAGCAACGAAATAAAATGACCAATCCAGTCAATTAAGACCCGCCTGCGGGTCTTGGCGCGAGATTCGGGGCTGCCTTCGCGGACATCTCCTGATCCGAATTTCTGCGCAGCGCTCGCGGGTCGGCGGAAACGGTGGGTGAAACGATGATCTTAGAGGAATTGGCGGACTATGCCCGTCTGCGGGTAAAGGAAGCGGAGAAAAAAAAGCCCTTATCTCAGGTCAGGGAAGAGGCGGAATATCTCGCGGGGAAGGAAAGGGAGAACGCGTTCCGTTTTGAAAAGGCGTTGCGAAAACAAGGTCTGTCCTTTATCTGCGAGGTCAAAAAGGCGTCTCCTTCCAAAGGTATCATTGCGGAGCATTTTCCGTATCGCGAGATCGCGGACGCCTACGAAAAGGCGGGGGCGGACTGCGTTTCCTGCCTGACGGAGCCGAAATGGTTTCTGGGCTCCGATACGATTTTCAGAGAGATACGGGATACGATCTCTCTGCCCATGATACGAAAGGATTTTACCGTCGATGTCTATCAGCTCTATGAGGCAAAAACGATGGGGGCGGACGCGGTGCTGCTGATCTGCGCGCTGTTAGATACGGAAACGATACGGGAATATCTGGCGGTCTGCGATACGCTGGGAATGAGCGCGCTGGTCGAGACGCACGATGAGGACGAGATCGCTTCCGCGGCTGCTGCGGGCGCGCGCATGGTCGGGATAAATAACCGGAATTTAAAGGACTTTACTGTAGATTTTGGAAACGCCGCAAGGCTGAAAGCGCGGATCCCCCAAGACTGCCTGTTCGTGGCGGAGTCGGGCGTAAAGACTGCGGCGGATATCGGAAAGGTCGCCGAGCTGGGCGCGGATGCGGCGCTCGTGGGAGAAGCCCTGATGCGCGCGGCGGATAAGGCGGGAATGCTGGCCTCTTTCCGCGCGGCGGCGCAGAACGCCCGCGCGCAGGCAGCGGACAGTCGGCAAAGCGCCCGCGCGAGGACGCAAGATCCGCCTAAGGAGGAGCGATGAGCACACAGATCAAGATATGCGGGATCCGAAGACCGGAGGATGCGGACTATATCAATGCCTGTCTGCCGGACTATGCGGGCTTTATCTTCTGGGAGAAGAGCTTTCGCTGTATCAGCCTTCGGCAGGCGGTTCTGCTGCGGGAGCGTATCGATCCCCGGATTCAAACGGTGGGCGTTTTTGTAGACGAGACGCGGGAAACGATGTTACAATATGCCGCGTCAGGCGCGATCAACGTCGTCCAGCTTCACGGGCATGAGACTGACGCGGAGATCGACGCGTTAAAGGCGGCGCTTTCCGGCATTCCGGTCTGGAAGGCGTTTCGGGTACGCGGAGAGGCCGATCTGCTGCGGGCGCGCGCTTCCCATGCCGATAGGGTTTTGCTGGACAACGGCTATGGGACGGGCGTATGCTTCGACCACAGTCTGTTAGATGATTTCGCGGGAGACTATATCCTCGCGGGCGGCATGACGCCGGAAAATATTCCGGCTGCGGTCGCAAGATACCATCCGGCGATGATCGATATCTCGAGCGGCGTGGAGACGGAAGGGTACAAGGACGCGGATAAGATCAGACGCGCCGTGGAGGCTGTCAGAGGCGGGGAGCGTCCGAAACCGCTTGAAAAATAGCGGGGCAGCCGTTATAATGAGCATGGCCGCCGGCTCAGTCTTTGCCCTACGAGCGGCTCTTGAGGCGGGGCGGGCTGAATGCGATAGCAGATGGGAAGAGACAGAGACCCGCAGGCGGGTCTTACAGGCGGCCCAAGAGCGCAGAAAATATTACGCGGAGGAAGGAACGAGGATACCGCCGCGGGGTTTGGAGGAAGAGATGTCAAAAGGCAGATTTGGAATACACGGCGGACAGTATATACCGGAGACGCTGATGAACGCGGTCGGGGAACTGGAGGAAGCCTACAATCATTATAAGGACGATCCGGCGTTTTGCGCGGAGTTAGATCGGCTGCTTACGGAATACGCGGGGCGGCCTTCCGGCCTGTATCATGCGGCGCGTATGACAGAGGATCTGGGCGGCGCGAAGATCTATCTCAAACGGGAGGATTTAAACCATACGGGCTCCCATAAGATCAACAATGCGCTGGGGCAGGTCCTGCTTGCCAAAAAAATGGGGAAGACGCGCGTGATCGCGGAGACGGGAGCCGGACAGCATGGCGTGGCGACGGCGACGGCGGCGGCGTTTCTGGATATGGAATGCGAGATCTTCATGGGGGAAGAGGATACGCGCCGTCAGGCGTTAAACGTATATAGAATGCGGCTTTTGGGCGCGCAGGTGCATCCGGTCAGCTCGGGGACGGGCACCTTAAAGGATGCGGTATCCGAGACGATGCGGGAATGGACGAACCGTATCGCGGACACACATTATGTACTGGGCTCCGTCATGGGGCCGCACCCCTTCCCGACGATCGTGCGCGATTTTCAGGCGGTGATCTCCAAAGAGATCAAGGCGCAGTGCCTAGAGAAGGAAGGCAGGCTCCCGGACTGCGTGCTGGCCTGCGTCGGCGGCGGCTCCAATGCGATCGGCGCGTTTTATCATTTTATTCCCGAGCCGTCGGTGGCGCTGATCGGCTGCGAAGCGGCGGGGCGGGGGATCGATACGTTTGAAACGGCCGCGACGCTGGCGACGGGACGGATCGGTATCTTTCACGGCATGAAATCGTATTTTTGTCAGGACGAGTACGGGCAGATCGCCCCGGTCTATTCGATCTCCGCCGGATTGGACTATCCGGGGATCGGGCCGGAACATGCGATGCTGCATGATACGGGACGGGCGAAATACGTCGCGATCACCGACGATGAAGCGGTAGAGGCGTTTGAATACTTATCGAGATTGGAGGGGATCATTCCCGCGATCGAATCGGCCCATGCGGTCGCGTACGCGCGCAGGCTGGCGCCGACGATGCGAAAGGATCAGATCATGGTAATCAATATTTCCGGCCGCGGCGATAAGGACTGCGCTTCCATTGCAAGATACAGAGGGGAGGATATCAATGAGTAGGATTTCTGAGGCTTTTCAAAAGGGAAAGGCGTTTATTCCGTTTGTCACCTGCGGCGATCCCGACTTGGAAACGACAAAGGAGCTGGTGCGGGAGATGGAGCGGGCGGGAGCGGATCTCATTGAGCTGGGGATTCCCTTTTCCGACCCTACGGCGGAGGGGCCTGTGATACAGGCGGCGAACCTGCGCGCCCTATCCGGCGGCGTTACGACCGACCGCATTCTGGATGCGGCCGCGCAGATACGGGAGTGCGTCGCGGTCCCGCTGATCTTTATGACCTATGCCAATGTCGTATATTCTTATGGGAATACAAAAAGCTCCGGCACGGAGGGCGGTACGGAGCGCTTTTTGGAACGGGCGGCGAAAGCTGGGATCGACGGGCTGATCCTGCCGGACGTCCCGTTTGAGGAAAAGGAGGATTTTGCGCCCGCATGTAAAAAATACGGGATCGACCTGATCTCCCTGATCGCGCCGACCTCTAAGCAGAGGATAACGGCGGTGGCGAAGGAGGCGGAGGGCTTCCTTTACTGCGTTTCCTCGCTGGGCGTGACCGGCGTGCGGAGCGAGATTACGACGGATATCGGCGCGATGACGTCTCTGGTGCGCCGGGCCGCGGATATCCCCGTGGCGGTCGGCTTTGGGATCTCCACGCCGGAGCAGGCCAAAAAGATGGCGGCGGTATCGGACGGCGTGATCGTCGGGTCTGCGATCGTAAAGCTGATCGCGGCGCACGGGAAGGACTGTATCCCCTACGTGGCGGATTATGTGCGGACGATGAAAGCGGCGATCACGGACTAGGGGAAAGCGGCCCCTTTTGAGCGGCGGGCGGCGGCAGGCTTGGAGCGATTTTTTGTAAAATTTGATAAAAATCGCGGGCGATCCCGAAATTATTTGTCATAAGCGACGATTGACAGGGAAAAGGAAGCGTGCTAAACTCACGTATAAATAAAAGCAAAGACGCTATGGAGAAATCCACGGCGTCTTTTTTATTTTGAGGAGGGAACATTATGACAGAAGAAATGATGAGTGCCGTAAGCGGCGAAGTGTTCGGCGTATGGTTCCTGATCGGGGCCGCGCTGGTGTTTTGGATGCAGGCGGGGTTCGCAATGGTGGAGACCGGCTTTACCAGAGCGAAGAACAGCGGAAATATCCTGATGAAAAACCTGATGGATTTCTGCATTGGTACGGTCGTGTTCATTCTGGTCGGCTTCGGACTGCTGTTCGGAGAGGATATGATGGGCGTGATCGGGAAGCCCGGACTGGATATCTTCACGAATTACGCGGGGTTTGACTGGTCAAACTTCGTATTCAATCTGGTGTTCTGCGCGACGACCGCGACGATCGTTTCCGGCGCGATGGCGGAACGCACCCGCTTTTTATCCTACTGTATCTATTCGGCGGTGATCTCGGCGGTGATCTATCCGATCGAGGCGCACTGGATCTGGGGCGGCGGCTGGCTGGCGCAGATCGGCTTCCACGATTTTGCCGGTTCCTGCGCGATCCACATGGTAGGCGGGATCTCCGCATTGATCGGCGCGGCGCTGCTGGGAGCGCGTATCGGGAAATTTGAACGCGATAAGGACGGAAAGGTGATAAAGGTAAACGCTTTTCCGGGACATAACCTTCCGTTAGGCTGTCTGGGCGTATTTATCCTGTGGCTCGGCTGGTACGGCTTTAACGGGGCGGCGGCGACGAGCGTGGATCAGCTCGCTTCGATCACGCTGACGACGACGGTCGCTCCGGCGGTGGCTACGGTCGTATGCATGATCTTTACATGGGTGAAATACGGAAAGCCCGATGTGTCCATGTGCCTGAACGCGTCTTTGGCGGGTCTGGTAGCGATCACAGCGCCCTGCGATGTGACGGACTGCGCGGGCGCAGTCATAATCGGCGCGATTGCCGGACTGCTGGTGGTATTCGGCGTATGGTTCTTGGATCATAAATTGAGAGTGGACGATCCGGTGGGCGCGGTCGCGGTGCACTGTCTCAACGGTATCTGGGGTACGATCGCGGTCGGCCTGTTCGCGACGACCTCCGCGCCCGGCAACGACAGTATCGTGGGCCTGTTCTACGGCGGCGGGTTTCACCAGCTCGGGATCCAGCTGTTAGGCTTCGGAGCGGTAGCGGCATGGACGGCTGTGACGATCACGATCGCGTTTCTGATTATCAAAGCCTGCGTCGGGCTGCGGGTATCGGAGGAAGAGGAGATCATCGGTCTGGATGTAAAAGAGCACGGTCTGGCTTCGGCGTATTCGGGCTTCAGCATTATGGATATCTCCAATACGATGACTATGGAGGTCAATGAAAATACGGATCTCGGCATATCGGATTATGAGAAGGCTTCGGAAGCGCAGCGCTCTGCGGCTGTTCCGGTCGTCAGCAGCTTAGAGAGGTCGTTAAGCGGTATTTATAAGGTCGTGATCGTAGCTAAGCTCGAACGCTACGACAGTATCAAAAAGGCGATGAACCATTTAGGCGTGACCGGTATGACGGTAACGCAGGTCATGGGCTGCGGCGTACAGAAGGGCGCCGGCGAGATGTACCGCGGGGTCGAAATGGATGCGACGCTGCTGCCTAAGGTCAAGATCGAGGTGGTCGTGAGCAAGATCCCGGTGGAGCGCGTGATCGAAGAGGCGAAAAAGGCGCTCTATACAGGACATATCGGCGACGGCAAGATCTTCGTATACAGCGTAGCGAAGGTGGTCAAGATCCGCACGGGAGAAGAGGATTACGCGGCGCTTCAGGATGTGGAATAAGAGGACGTGAACCTGAAGGAACGGGCTGCATGAGGAGAATATTATGAAAAAAGTATCCGCGGGAAACGGCGGATACAGGGAGAAGGGTATCCTGACAGCGCAGGGCTGAAAAAGGATATCCTTTTCTTTTGTATTTTTACGGGGGGGGGGTATAACGATATTTCCGAAAACGCCGATATTATCGTTGAAAGAGGAAAATGATGGTTTGCGCTTTGCGTAAAAGGAAAGGAGCGGCATATGCGGATAATGGAAAAAAACGGAATTTTTTCAGTCTCCTTTGGCATTACGGACAATGCGAAAGAAGGGGATGCGGGCAGCGCAAAAAGGGCCGGAAAGGAAAGGACGTCTCTGTTTGCAGGGGATTTCGGACAAGACCATACGAAATCTGCGATTGAGAAAAAGCGGCAGGAGATCCGCCAGAAGGCGACAAAGGTACTGATGGACAGATTCGAGGCCGATCAAAAGCGGGATGAAAGCCTCGAAGAGACAAAAGGGAAGATCGACGCGGCATGGGAAGAACGGAAGGCCGTGCAGGATAAGATAGCCGAACTGGACGAGCAGATCGAAAATTCATCTGAAGAACAAAGGAACGACCCGGAGCGGGAGATGGAACTGCAGAAATATAGGACGCAGCTTTCGGCTGAATTACAGCAGGCGGAAAATAAGATCATAGCGGGCAATTACAGCGTGCGCGACGCAAAGCTCGCCAAGCTGGGCGAACGGTACGAGGGCAGCATGGCGTGGGCGGCGGATAAGGAGCAGGAGATTCTGGACGCGGGCTCGGACGAGATCATGGGGCTGGCGGCACAGGAAGGAATGCAGCATATCGACGAGCTCTATCAGGAGAACATCGAGAAGGCGCAGGAGCAGAAGGAGAAGAAAGAGGAGCAGGAAGAGCGGCTTGAGGCTCTGAAAGAGAAAAAGGAGCAGACGCAGGAGCAGATCGAGAACGCAAAGGAAAATGCGAAAGAGAATGCGGTGCAGGAGCAGAAGGAATCCGTAGAGGAAGTCAATGAGACGGTAACGGAGCAGGCGGTAGACGAGGAACTGAAAAAGATCCTTCAAGACAGCGGATTGACCGAAGAGGAATTAAAGGGCCTTTTGGTGGATTCTTCTCTCTAAGAGGGCGTTTGGAAGCAAAAGGCGCAGAAGCGTAAGGGCGCGGGCGTATTGCCGGGGCGGGCCTTTTCAGACAGAGGGCCGCAGGCGGCCCGCGCGGAAAGCGGAAACCTGCGGGATAGGAGCGATATATGATCTTATATCTTGACTGCTGCGTAAGGGAGACGTCCAGAACCAGAAGGCTGGCGGCGGCGCTGTTAGAAAAGCTGGGAGAGGACGAGCGCAGGACGCGGTATCTTTATAAGGAAAAGCTGTCCGCGTTAGATGAAGAGAGGCTTTTAGAGCGCGAGCGCCTGCTTGCGGCCGGCGAATATGACGCGCCGGCGTTTCGCTATGCCAGAGAGTGGGCCGAGGCGGATACCATCGTGATCGCCGCGCCGTTTTGGGATCTGTCGTTTCCCTCCGTGCTCAAAACCTATCTGGAGAATATCTATGTGACGGGGATTGTCTCCCGGTATGGAAAGGATGGCAGACCTGAGGGACTGTGCAGGGCCGTGCGGCTGTACTATGTGACCACGTCGGGCGGCCCACTTGATGAAAGATACGGATATGGCTATATCAAAACGCTGGCCGAAGATTATTTTGGAATCCCAGAGGTACGGCTGATCAAAGCGGAAATGTTAGACGTGGACGGATTTGACGCGGAAACGATCATGAAAGAGGCGATCGACAGGATCCGGGTATGAAAGAATGAGGGATATGCAGATTCGGACCAGAAGATGTCTGCGAAAGCGGACCCGAATCTCGCGCCAAGACTCGCTTGCGAGGCTTGAACTTATAAAGAGCGAGAATGATAAAAACAGTGGAAACGACGCTCTGCCGCTTCCACTGTTTTTCCGTGCGTTAGAGGATTCGAACCCCCGGCCTTTTGGTCCGTAGCCAAACGCTCTATCCAGCTGAGCTAAACGCACACATTGCCGACTCGCCTATCTATCGCAACACTATTATTCTATCCGCTTCTTTCCGGTTTGTCAAGTACTAATCGAGCGCGCTTTCGCGTATTTTCATCGTACGTGACTGTCTGTGCTTTCTTGTGTTTTCCAATATTTCACCGTGCGGCGCGGGCTGGTAAAGAGGGGCGGCACATGTGCGGGCCGATGTTAGGAAGAGACCGCCTTTCGGAAGCGGAAGGCAAATAGGATCGCTGTGAATGTCACCGCGATGAGATCGGCGACGGGCTCCGCCATATAGACGGCCTTCGTCTGGTCGGCGAAAAGACGGGGCATGAGGTAGATAAGCGGTAGCAGCAGGACAAATTTCCGCACGACGGCGGCAGTGATAGCGTCGGCCGCCTTGCCCAGAGAGGTAAAGGTCATCTGACAGGCGATTTGGATCCCGAACAGGCAGACGCCGCCGAAATAGATCCGCAGCATGGGAGCGGCAAATTCCATCAGCGCGGTATCCGGTGTAAAGATACCGACGAATACGCCCGGGAACAGCATGACGAACGTCCACAGGGCCACCGAATAGGTCAAAGAGACGGTCAGCAGCAGGCGGAAGGTCTTTTTGACGCGGCCGTTATTCTTAGCGCCGTAGTTATAGCTTGTGATCGGCTGCGCGCCCTGCGCGACGCCCTGAAGCGGGAGCATGGCGAACTGCATCATGCTCGTTAGGATCGTCATCGTGCCGACGGCGATATCGCCGCCGTAAAAAAGCAGGGAGGAATTAAAGCAGACCGATATGATACTTTCGCTTGCCTGCTATATATCTTGTCAACGCTTTTTCCAATATTTTTTTGCTTATTTTTTTTCGGCCTGCTCTCGCCTCAGATCGGAAAGGACAAGACTGCATATATACTCATTTATATTTCCTCTTTCCTCTAATCGCTCCCGCGTCCCCTTCGGGAATCTGACTTGTATAAAATCAAATTTTTCGCGATAATTGTTTACCGCTTTTTTGGTATATTCTGGCGTTTTTCCCATTTTAAATCCTCCTGAACTTTCTATTGTTGCATAATAATATATAAAACTTTATATATCTTGTCAAGACTCTTTTATATAAATGTGAGACAGCTTTGGTTGATACTAGGCATATTTAATCACAAATAAATATGCACGATTGGAAACACATTAGCAACAAAAAGGCCGATTTTCCGCATAAATACGTTATCTTTTTGAATCGGGCGGCGGTATTGTCTGCCGCCCTTTTCGATTGTGTGAGGCCGGTTTTATTCGGCCTCTTTTGCCTTGTACTGCTCTTCGCCGGTCACGATATACAGGATGTGATTTACGATGTCCGTATCGTTCCAGCCCTTTGCTCTAAGGTCTAAAATCAACCTCGCTGTTTCTGTCATGTTCATTTCGTTCATGCGGCCTCCTTTCTCTATATTGTCCGCTTTTCCTTTGGACAATTATAGTATAATATATGTGCGTAATGATGTCAAGCATATTTTTCAAAAATATGTGCGTTATTTTAAAATTTTTTCCAACTCATCAAGTTTCGCAAGAATCGTATCACGCACAAACGCGCTGGCGGTCTTATTTAAACCGAGATTCTCTATTCTTTCTTTTGTGCCTTTCGGGAAAACTATATTTAATCTATAATTTCTCTTTTCATATTCCCTGACGGCTCTTTGCCTCGAAGCTCTTTGTTCTGCTGTATACTCCTTATGCATTATGATACCTCCTTACATTTTTATACAACTTATCATATGTGCGTTATTTTTTCAATAAGAATTAAATGGAATTTAAAGCGGCAACACCTGCAGGACTGCCTCTTGGTACTACTGAATAAGCGTAGTCAATCACGATTGAATATGCACGATTGGAAACACATTAGCAACAAAAAGGCCGATTTTCCGCATAAATACGTTATCCTTGAATAAATACGGTCTATGATATTATAGAGCATATTGATGAGCTGCGCGGCCACGGTAGGGACCGACAGCCGAAACAGTAATCTTCCGACGGGCTCGACGCCCAGAAATTCCTTGTTGTTTTCCATTGGGATCCGTTCCTTTCCTATCAGAACATAGCAGGAAAAGAAAAAGCTGTCAACAGCAATGCCGTTAAGATATAATCCTACTAGGGATTGCAATCCCAGAAAGCGGTACATCTTCTCGTTAAGTTAAGAAAACGCACACTTCCACAACATACTGTTTATAAAAAAACACCGCATAAAATCGAACGGAAAAATTTCCCGAATCCCTGAAAGCTCTCAAAAAAGGCGTGAATTTATATTGAAAAAAGAGTTATCCTGTTTAGTTTATTACGAAAAACGATTGAAATAATCTTATAAAAATGGACAGGATTCCTTACTTTTTTGCAATTTTTGAAAGTTATTTACTGCAGCACGGATAAATGCAGACTGTTGTGGATAAAACTGCGGAAACTCAAGCAAAAATGATATTCCATTTTTTTGACAACTATGTTAAACTGAAAGTGCGACACAATTCCATAACAAGATTTTATAGGAAGTATGTATAAAATTTCCCAATTACGGAGAATTTCATCTTGGTAAAAGGTGTATTCTCTCTTTACTCGTACCGTAATTGGGATGGGATTGTGTCGCAACAATGAGGGCTCTGCACTTTTTCGGTGCGTCTCTCATTGAGGCGCACTTTTTTTATATAATAGGAAATTCCTCCTGCCGGAGGAATCTATAATAAAAATGCCCGCATAAAAGCGGGCACAAGA
>CANQTG010000074.1 GCA_947626715.1 uncultured Lachnospiraceae bacterium
TTCTTGTGCCCGCTTTTATGCGGGCATTTTTATTATAGATTCCTCCGGCAGGAGGAATTTCCTATTATACAAAAAAGAGAGAGGGGAACGCCCCTCTCTCTGCCAGGTTTTTGATCCTGCCGCGTTTTACAGCAGCTTTTTCATTTCGTCCACTACAAACTGCACCTTCGTCCCTACGATGACCTGAACGGAGGTTTTGCTCGGACGGATAACGCCCGCGACGCCGGCGGATTTGATCTTCCCCTCATTGACCGCCGTGTAGTCCTTGATCTCCATACGCAGCCTCGTCGCGCAGTAATCCAGACTCGTCACGTTTTCTTTGCCGCCGAGCCCTTCTAGGATCGTTCCCGCGACCGCCGTAAAATCGTTATTGGAAAGCACCGCGCTTTTCTCCTCTTCCAGATCGTCGTCCTCGCGTCCCGGCGTCTTTAAGTCAAACTTCACGATCGCGAAACGGAAGACCGCGTAGAATACGACCGCCGCCGCGATGCCGAGCGGGATGATCAGCCACACCTTCTGCGCCAGCGGAAGCTGGGAGCTGAAGACAAGGTCGGTAAGGCCGGCCGAGAAGGAAAAGCCCGCGCGGAAGCCAAGCGCTACGGAAACCGCCGCGAAGATACCGTAGAGAACCGCATAGACCAGATACAGAACCGGCGCTAAGAACATGAACGCAAATTCAAACGGCTCCGTTACGCCGCAGATAAAGGAGCACAGCGCCGCCGCGCCCATGATACCTGCCGCCGCCTTTCTCTTTTCCGGTTTCGCACAGTGCACGACCGCGAGGGCCGCCGCAGGCAGACCGAACATCATGGACGGGAAGAAGCCCGCCATATACATACCGGTCTCTCCCGCAACGCCCGTGTTGCCCCAGAAGTTCCCGAGGTCGTTGATCCCGATCGCGTCAAACCAGAATACTGAGTTGAGCGCGTGGTGCAGGCCGAACGGAATGAGCAGACGGTTTAGGAACGCATAGATACCGGAGCCGACCGCGCCCAGACCTACGATACCGCTGCCGACCGCTACCAGAGCGCCGTATACGAGCGGCCATACGAAGAACAGAACCGCCGCCGCAACGACGGAAACCACCGCCGTTACGATCGCTACGCAGCGCTTCCCGGAGAAGAACGCCAGCGCGTCCGGAAGCTTTGTATTTTTAAATTTGTTGTAGCAGGTCGCGCCGATGATACCGGCTAAGATACCGATAAATTGGTTGCTGATCTTGCCAAACGCCGGATTCGCATCCGCGCCCGTTAAGACCGCTACCGTACCGGAAGCCAGCAGGTTCGTGATCACCAGCCAAGATACCAGACCCGCAAGGCCTGCCGTACCGTCGTTGTCGTCCGACAGGCCGCTGCCTACGCCGATCGCAAACAGCCACGACATATTATCGATCAGCGCGCCGCCCGCCTTGATCAGGAAGAAACCGACGATCGCCGCAAATCCTGTGATATCCCCCCCCTGCATTGCCGCCGGAGATAACGCGTAGCCGATACCCATCAAGATACCGCAGACCGGCAGACAAGCGACGGGAAGCATCAGGGATTTCCCTAATTTCTGCAAATATTTCATCATAATTACTGCCCCTTTCTTTGTATTCTGACCTGGCACAGAATATTGATTCCCTTGTTTACAGTGTCATTTTCTATCGCCTGCGGTCAGAGCTTTTCCTTTAGGAACGCTTCCAGCTCCGCCGCCGCAATATCCTCATCCGGGCCCTCGACGCTCAGCTCGATCTGATTTCCCTGCTTCACGCCGAGCGCCATGACGGCCATGATACGCTTTGCGTCCGCGGACTTCCCGTTTTCCAGATTCTTTACGGTAATGCCGCTCTCATAGGCCGCCGCCGCCTTCACGAACAGTCCCGCGGGCCTCGCATGAAGCCCCACCGGATCCGTGATCGTATACTGTACTGTTTTCATTGGGATCCCCTCCTTTTCCTCGTTATGACCCGATCTGCCGGATCTTATCCCTGAGATTTAAGATATAGGACGGAGAAACTGACAATTCGTCCAGTCCCATATTCAGGAACGTCTCCGTCAGGCTCTCGTCCGCGGCCAGCTCGCCGCAGATCCCGACCCAGATCCCCGCCTTGTGCCCGTTTTGGATCGTCATTTCGATCAGCGAGAGCACCGCCGGGTGGTGCGCGTCATAGAACGGCTCCAGCTTTTGATTCTGCCTGTCGATGGCGAGCGTATACTGCGTCAGATCGTTGGTGCCGATACTGAAAAACTCCACCTCCCGCGCCAGCTCGAGGCTGACCAGCGCCGCCGCCGGCGTCTCGACCATAATTCCCAGCTCCACCTCGCCGTAGGGCTTATTCTCCTTATCCAGCTCCGCCTTTACCTCTTCCACGACGGCCTTAGCCCTTCGGATCTCATCGACGGAGACGATCATCGGGAACATGACCGCCACGTTTCCAAAAGCCGACGCCCGATAGATCGCGCGCAGCTGCGTCTTAAAGATCTCCGGCCTCGTTAAGCAGATACGGATCGCCCGATAGCCGAGCGCCGGATTTTCCTCCGTATCGAGATGAAAATAATCCGCCTTTTTATCCGCTCCGATATCCAGCGTGCGGATGATCACCCGTTTGCCTTCCATACGGGAGACGACCGTCTTATACGCGGCGAACTGCTCTTCCTCCGTCGGGAAATCCTCCCGTCCCAGATAGAGAAACTCGCTGCGGAACAATCCGATGCCTCCGGCGTCGTTTTCCAGCACCTTATCCACGTCCTCGACGTTCCCCATATTGGCGTAGAGCAATATGCTCCTGCCGTCCTTCGTGACATTGTCCTTTCCGATCAGGCTCCTCAGCCTCTCCTGCTCCCTCTGCATCGCCTCCCGCTCCTTTTCCTTCTGGCGGAGCGTCTCATGATCCGGCTCCACGATCAGTATCCCGTCCTTTCCGTCCACAACGGCCTCTTTCCCGTGATAGGAAGCGTCGATCCTGATATCGGCGTTTACGAGGGACGGGATATTCAGCGAGCGGGCGAGGATCGCCGTATGCGAATTGGCCGAGCCCTGCCTCGTCACAAAAGCCATTATCTTGCTCTTATCCATGCGGATCGTCTCGCTGGGCGTAAGATCCTCCGCTAACACGATGACCGGCTCCGGCGTATTCAGCCCGCCCTCGTCGAGCCCCTCTAGGATCCTTACGACCCTGCCGGAAATGTCGAGGACGTCCGCCGCCCTAGCCTGCATATATTCGTCGTCCATCGAAGAAAAGGTCGCGGAAAATTCCTCTCCCGTCACCGTCACCGCATATTCCGCGTTGACCATCTCCGTGCGTATCCGCGCCTCGATCGCATCCAGATAATCCTGATCCTCCAGCATCATTCTGTGCACGTCGAAGATCATCGCGTTTTCTTCTCCCACTTGAGAAAGCGCCTTGTCATACAGCTCGTCGAGCTGCGAGAGGGCCTTACCCCTCGCGTCCTCAAATCGCACCGTTTCGGCGTCCGCATCCGCTATGGAATGCTTTTTCCATGCGCTCTCCTTTTTCTGAAAGACATACAGCTTCCCGATTGCGATCCCCTGCAATACGCTTTTCCCATGATAAACTTCCATATCGCCCTCCGACCTTACAGCTCCACGCGCATGACCGCGTCCCCAGCCGCGACCTGCCCGTTTTCCACAGGCGTGATATTCTTAAATTCCTCGCTGTTGCAGATCAGCACCGGCGTGACCGTCTGATATCCGGCCTCTAGGATCGCCTGCAGATCCGCCTCCAGCAGCAGATCGCCCTTTTGGACCGCCGCGCCCTGCTCCACATGCGCCTTAAAATGCTCGCCCTTTAGGTTCACCGTGTCGATCCCGATGTGGATCAGCATCTCGACCCCTTCCTTTGTCGTGATCCCGATCGCATGTCTCGTCGGAAACAGCGTGCTGACCGTCCCGTTCACCGGCGCATAGAATCTCCCGTCCGAGGGCTCGATCGCCATTCCCCTGCCGAGTATCTCCTCGCTGAAGGTAGGATCCGGCACCTCTTTGAGGCTGACGCAGTTCCCCGCGGCCGGCGATACGATCGTCATTTCTTTTTTCTTAAAAACACCTTCCCAAAACCCCACGTCTTCTCCTCCTTATTCGTCGTTTTGATACAGATCCTGTATCCGCTTCAGCTCCACCGCAAGATACAGGCGTTCCTCCTGCGTCATGTGCCGCCCGTACGAGCCCTCCCAGAGCCCCGCCACGGCGTCCGCCGCTTTGAGCAGCTCCGGCGCGGACGCCTGCATAAAGGCGTACAGCCTATCGTCGCCCGTTTCCTTCCTCGGCTCCAGCCGCAGGATCCTGTGCGCCATAAATTTCAGATCGGAAAGCAGCCAGTCCTTTTCGAGGCTCTCCGCCTCTAGGATCGGCAGATAGGGCAAAAGCAGCTCCGCCATCTTCCCCATCGCATCCGTCATCTGTATGGTATCCTGCATACGCAGGTTAAACTCCGCGTTCACCAAATGCTGCGCAATGGACGCCGCCTCGTCCTCCGGCAGCAGAATGTCCGTCTTTTCCCGGATCAGCTGCAGGGCGTGGAGCCCGATCGCGTATTCTGTCGGATAAAAGCGCCTGATCTCGCTGTGCAGCGCGTTCGTAAACACCATGCCGCGCTTCAAACGCTCCAGCGCGAAGCTGATATGATCGGTCAGCGTCAGATAGATATTCTGATTTAACGGTATCCCCAGCTCCTCTTTCGCATAGGAGATGATGTCGTCGGAGACCTCGATATACTCCAACGGGAGATTGGAAAGCAGGTTTTTGAAACGTTCCAGAGCGGATTCGTCCTCCATGCGGAATATCTTCTCGATCCGCTCCCTTTCGCACATCTGGCCCCTTTTTTTCCCAAAGCCGATGCCGCTGCCCATCAGCACGATCTCTTTCCCTTCCTCGTCCAGAGCGCTGACGACATTGTTATTTATGATTCGCTCGATGACCAATTTTTATCCCTTCCAAATCCTGCTCCGCGCTTTTCCATAAAAAAGCCGGATTTTATAAATCAATCATATGCTGACTGACTTATAAAATCCGGTTTTGCCCGTCTCCGGTAACAATCCGGTTCTCCCCACTCGTTGTGTTCAGTATAACAGGCATATGATTCTTTGTCAACAAATTTCTGTCATTTATCCCTGTTTTTTCCATGATTTCCCATCGTTTTTGTGCAATTTGCTCCCATTCCTCCGAATAAGATATCCGCAGGCTGCGGAAACTGAAAAAGGCCGGTATCGGGACGCGCCCTTTCGCGTCCCGCGGCAGAACGGAGGACGATATGCGGTTATCCAACTCTCTTACGCAAAATATCCAACAGGCATACGGGATCTTCCCGATCGGCAAAAGCTTCGACCTGATCTGCAGAGATCTGCTTTTGGGAAAGACAAGGGCATGGCTGCTCGGCATTAACGGCATGTGCAAAACGGAGGTGCTCCAGCAGATCTTTTCCGATCTTCAGGATCCCCTTTTCGCGCCCCAAGAGACGATCGGCGATCTGGAACGCTACGTCTCTTCCAAGATCGGCTACATTCAGACGGAGCTCTGTGCAGACTGGGACAAAATCGTCTCCGCGGTGCTCTGCGGCCCCTGCGCGCTCTTTGTAGACGGCTTTTCGGAGGCGGTCCTGCTGGACACCCGCAGCTATCCCGCACGGAGTATCGCGGAGCCCGATACCGAACGCGTCACCGCGGGCTCCCGCGACGGTTTCGTCGAGACCATGCTCTTTAACGCCAATCTGATCCGACGCCGTATCCGCGATCCCAAGCTCACCTTTGCCGTCCGCTCCATCGGCTATGAGAGCCATACCGACGTCGCCGCCGCCTACATCGACGGCTATGTGGACGAAGCGCTCCTAAAGGCGCTGTTTTCCAAGCTGGAGACCCTGCGCGTCACCTCCCTGACAATGGGCGCGAAAAGTCTGGAGGAGCTGCTCGTTCCCAAGAGGTGGTATCATCCGCTGCCCAGTATCCAGCAGACGCAGCGTCCCGACGTCGCGTGCAGCTATCTCATGGAAGGGAATCTGCTGCTGATCGTGGACAATTCTCCCTCCGTGCTCATTCTGCCGAGCACTATCTTTCAGTTTACCCAGAGCCCGGAGGATTATTACAAAAGCCCCGTAGTCGGCAGCTACAGCCGCCTGCTGCGCTTCTTCTGTATTTTTATCAGTCTGTTCCTCCTGCCCGTTTTCCTGCTGCTGGGACGCTTCTATCCCGCTCTCGCCGATTCTCTCGCCCTGTTCCCGCTTACGAGAAACGACCCCGGCAGTCTCTTTTTATACGTCCTGTTCGCGGAGCTCGCGCTCGATCTCTTCCAATATTCCGCGGCGCACAGTCCGTCCTCCTATTCCGGCTCCCTTTCCATCGTGGGCGGGCTGATCCTCAGCGACGTGGCGATTGACCTGCACTGGGTCTCCCACGAGGTCATGTTCTACGCCGCCGCTACCATGCTCTCCTCCCTCGCGCTCTCCAGCGTCGCCTTTTCCGAAGGGATCCGCTGCTACCGTCTCTTCCTGCTGCTGCTTACCGGCCTTTTCGGGCTCTGGGGATTTCTCGCAGGCTCCGTCCTGATCCTATGCTCTCTCCTGACTACGCCCTCCTTTGGGGGAAAGAGCTACTTCTGGCCGCTTTTCCCGTTTAACGGCAGGGCCCTCGCCACGCTTCTTTTCAGGCGCCCGACCTACCGGGCGCAGCCCAGCAACGTATGGAAACGGGAACGCAGGAAACAGGGCGCCGCGTCCTGAGAGCGTCCCGCGGCTTTTGTCAGGAAAGCTCCGATAGGGGCTTAACCTCATAGCCCATCTCTTCCCATTTTGTCAAAAGCTCGTCGAGTATCTGCGCGTTGGTGGACGAGGTGCTGTGCAGCAACACGACCGCGCCGGGGTGGATCCTGCCGATCAGCTTTTCAAACGCTTCCTCCTTCGTGGGCTGGTCTTTCTCGAGCCAGTCTACATAGGCCAGACTCCAGAAAAAGGTCCGATAGCCCAGCTTCTTTGCGTGCTTTAACGTCGCCAGACTGTATTTGCCCTGCGGCGGCCTGTAGAATTTTGTGAGCTCGACGCCCGTGATCTCTTTGTACGCCTCTTCTAACAGCTTTAATTCCTTTTCAAATTCCTGATCCGACTGTGCGGTCATATCCGGGTGATGGTAGGAATGGTTCCCCACCGTATGCCCCTCCGCCGCCATACGTTTTACCATCTCCGGGTTGGTTTCCAGATAGTGGCCCACCACGAAAAAGGTCGCCGGCGTCCCGTGTTTTTTCAGGGTATCTAATATCGATGCGGTATTCCCGTTCTCAAAGCCCACGTCAAAGGTCAGGTAGATCGTCTTATCCTCTCCGCTCCCCACGTAAAAGGCATCCTGCTCCTTTAATTCCTCCGCGCTGCTGTTTCCCGACGGCTTTTCTCCCGCCTCCCAAAAAACCAGCCCCCAATCCTTCGTTTCCCGCGCCACCGCGGAGGTCTCTTTCCATACGTTCACGCCGCCCGCCAGCCCCGCGCCCAGCATATACATCATAACGAATAAAAACCCGATCCTTGCCAGTGCCCTGTATTCTTTTCCCATGCTTTTTCTTCGTCCTGCTTTGCTCTTTTGCAAATGTATATGCAAAAGGAAGCATGGCCTAGAAGCGCTTTTCCCTCCCGCCCCAAAAGGTCATACGGGCAAAAAAAGAGCCGCAAAGGTACGCCAAGAGCGTATTATCCCCAATATACGCAAAGGGTAAAACGCAAAACGGCGCGAAGCCCGTACCATCTAAGTACCGCTTCGCGCCGTATCGTGCAGGAGATGGGACTTGAACCCACACATAGTCACCTACGTCAGATTTTGAGTCTGATGCGTCTGCCATTCCGCCACTCCTGCCTGACAATCCTATGCAAGACTCGCTAAGTGTTCCTATCATACCATACTCGCCGGCATTTGACAAATGTTTTTTTACTCTCGGCTTCGTCTTTTTATACATCCTCGATCTGCCAGTCGATCTCCGGCAGACCGTTTTCCCGCAAAAACGCGTTGGTCTTGCTGAACGGCCTGCTCCCGAAAAATCCCCGGTACGCCGACAGGGGGCTTGGGTGCGGCGCTTCTAGGATCAGGTGTCTGGGATTGTGCAGCATACTTTTCTTTGCCTGCGCGGGACGCCCCCATAGGATAAAGACGATCGGACGGTCCTCTCCGTCTAGGATACGGATCGCCGCGTCCGTAAATTCCTCCCAGCCGATCCCCCTGTGGGAATTGGCCGCGTGGGCGCGCACCGTGAGCACCGTATTGAGCAGGAGTACGCCCTGCTTCGCCCACTTTACCAGATACCCGTTGTTCGGGATCCTGCACCCCAGATCGTCGTGCAGCTCCTGATAGATATTCACCAACGACGGCGGGATCTCCACGCCCGGATTGACGGAAAAGCACAGGCCATGCGCCTGCCCGTCGTTGTGATAGGGATCCTGTCCCAGTATGACCGCCTTTACCTCCTTTAAGGGCGTCAGATGAAAGGCATTAAAGATATCGTCCGCAGGCGGAAAAATCTTCCTGCTGTTGTACTCCTCCAGCACCTTCGCGTGCAGCTTTCTATAATACGGCTTGGAAAACTCGCCCCGCAGCGGTTCCAGCCAGTCGTTTGCGATCGGCGGCATACGCTTCCCTCCTATGTCATAACCTGACCGGCACATTCCTGCCGTGCAGGTACTCCTTCACCTCTTTGATCTCCAGTTCCTTATAATGGAACAGCGAAGCGGCCAGCGCCGCGTCCGCGCCGCCCTCCGTCAGCGCGTCGTAAAAATGCTCCAGCCTGCCAGCGCCGCCCGACGCGATAACCGGTACGGGAACGCTGCGGGCTATCAGTCCGGTCAGCTCCAGATCGTACCCGGCCTTTGTCCCGTCGCAGTCCATGCTCGTCAAAAGAAGCTCGCCCGCGCCGAGCGCGCACGCGCGCGCCGCCCATTCTACCGCGTCGATCCCGGTATCAATACGCCCGCCGTTCTGATAGATGTTCCAGCCCGAGCCGTCCGCCCTCCGTTTGGCGTCGATCGCCACGACGACGCACTGGCTCCCGAAGCGGTCCGCGGCCTCGCTGATCAGCTCCGGCCGGTTGATCGCGGCGGAATTGAGCGATACCTTATCGGCCCCCTCCCGCAGAACGGCCCGGATATCCTCTACGCTGCGGATCCCTCCGCCGACCGTAAACGGGATAAAGACCTTTTCCGCCACCCGGCGCACCAGATCGACGACCGTATTTCTGGCATCGCTCGAGGCCGTAATGTCCAAAAATACCAACTCGTCGGCTCCCGCCGCGTCATAGGCGGCCCCGATCTCGACCGGATCGCCCGCGTCCTTTAGATTTACAAAATTAACGCCCTTTACCACTCTTCCCGCATTTACATCCAGACAGGGAATGATTCTCTTGGTATGCATTTATCGTCCCTTTCCGCCGCCAAGCGCAATAAAATTTTTTAAGATCTGCATTCCCGCGCCCGAGCTTTTCTCGGGGTGGAACTGGCAGGCGAACAGATTGCCCTTTTCCACAGAGGCATGGATCGGCGCGCCGTACTCCGTCGTCGCCTTTACGATCGACAGATCCCGCGCTTTCAGATAATAGGAATGTACGAAATAGACGTACGCCCCCTCGGGCACGCCCGCAAACAGCCGCCCCTGCCCTTCCAAATGCAGGGAATTCCAGCCGATATGCGGTATTTTAAGTCCCGGGGCGTCCGGTATCCTGACGATCTTCCCCGCAAGCAGCCCTAATCCCGGCACGCCCCCGCTCTCCTCGCTTTCCTCAAATAAAAGCTGCAGTCCGAGGCAGATACCCAGAAAGGGCGTCCCCCGCTCCGCGACGGTATGGATCACATCGATCAGGCCGTAGGTATGCAGCTTTTTCATGGCGTCGCCAAACGCGCCGACGCCCGGCAGAATGACCTGATCGGCAGCAAGGATCCGATCGCGCTCTCTGGTAACGAGCGTCTCAGCGCCTAAATACTGCAATGCGTTTTCCACGCTCCTGATATTGCCCGCGTCATAATCGATAATGGCTATCATCGCTCATTCTTCCTCCGCCGCCGGAGCGTCCAGCCCCAAAATAGCCTTCAGCTCTTTCGTATAGGCGATATGATCCTCCATCTGCGCCAGCTCCTGCGCCCTTGCCTCGGAGATCCCGTATCTCTCGTCTAGGATCGACAAAATCTGCAGATAGCTGTCTCTTACCTGCGCCTCTACGCCGTACTGCTCGGCCTCCTTCTGTATCCGCAGATACTTCTGCACGCCGCTGACCAGCGCATGAAGCTGTTCCAGTTCCATGCCCTCCAGCTTCCCGTAATTTTCATAGGATTCCAGCTTGCGCTCCATCTCCAGACACAGCATGGAAGCCTTGAACACTTCGCCCTCTTTTCCATCGACCTCTTTGGTCAAAAGCAGGTCGTACGCCTTCTGGTAATCGCCGTTCTCAAACGCCTTGATACTCTCCTGCCTGTCGATCGCGTCCGGGACATAAGAGGTAAAGAGCATGATCATGCCAAATACGGTGAGCGCAAAAACGATCGTCACAAAGATCCGCTTTGCCCCGATCGGCTTTAACGGCTTCTCCGGTTCCTTCGGCGGCTTGGGCGCCTTAGGCTTCTTCTCCTTCTTGGGCTTCGGCGGCTTTTTCTCTTTGGGCGGTTTCTTTTCTTTGGGCGGCTTGGGCACCTTTTCCTTTTTCGGCTTCTTCCCCTTTTTCCCCTTCGTCGGCTTTTCCTTATCCAGATCCTCTAAGATCGCCTTATTTTCTCTGGAAAGATCGAGCTGCGCCTTTTCCGCTCCGGTATCGGGCAGATCGTCGTCGGAATCTAGGAAAAAGGCGAGCAGTCCGGCAAAAAAGCCCGGACCCTTTTCCGCTTTTTTCTCCTGCTTCTCCCGTTCCTTCTGCCCCTTTTTAGCCTGCTTTTCCTGTTCCTTTCTTTCCTTTTTCTCCTGCTTTTCCCGCTTTTTGCGTTCCGCGCGGCTCTCCTCCTCTTCGGCCTCTCCCAAAGGAGCAGACGCCTGTGCCTGCACTCCGGGCGTCTGCGCGCCCGTCCCGCCAGCCTGCGCTTTCGCGGGCGCGGCCGCCGCGCTGCCGGTATCCTCTATCTTTTCATTGCTGTCCGATTTTTTCAGCAGCTCGCTGATCTCCGCCAGATCCCCGTCGTCTCCCATCGCGTCAAGCAGATCGGTCACATCGACGTCGTCAGGAGCCGCCGCCGTTCCCTGCGCGGCGCTCTCCCCGCCGCCCATATCCTCGAACGGATCCGCCATCAGCGCCTCCAGATCGGAAATATCCATATTGGAGATATCCCCGTCTCCGAACAGATCCGAAGACCCTCCGCTCGTCCCCGCCGTATCGGCAGCGGCGGCCTGTCCCGTCTGCCCTTCCTCTGCGGGTGGCGCTGCGGTAACGTCCCCTGCCGCGGCAGGCTCATCGCCGGAAGGCTTTTCCGTATCCGCTCCTCCGGCTGGCGGCGCGCTTAACGCTTCCTTAGAAGCGGCGGCCGTTCCCTCTCCTATCGCTTCCTTTACCGCCTCGTCGTCCTCTTCAAAGAGCTTTGCCAGCTCCGGGAACTCCATATCGTCAAAGTCCAGATTCATAAACGAATCCAGTCCGCTCCCCGTATCCTGAGCCGCAAAATCGCCAGACCCCGAATCCTCGGAAGTCTTGCCGACGCCTACGGTTTCCAATAAATTATCCAGATAATCTTCATTTGAACCCATGGGGATTCCTCCACATACATCATTTTCACAACATGCGCGCCGGCGGCGCGGCATATCTTTTCCTGCGATCTTTTAGGGCTTCGCTCAGCCCTCATCTCCGGCAAGCAGCCAAAGCGCGTCCTTCGGAACGGAAAGCCCCTTCCCGTGCAGATTTTCGGGGAGCTGGAAGAGTCTGTCATGCACCCTGACAAGCTCCGCTTTTTCATTCAGATAGACGATCTTTTCAAACGGGAAACGGATCATCTGCGGGACGGTAAGGCCGACTCCCAGCTCCAATACCAGCAGCTTTTTCCGCAGCGTCCCCTGCAGCCAGCGCATATAGGCGTCCCACTCGGGAAAAGCGCCGTCCGAGCCTTCGCTTTCGTCCGTTCCTCCCGCGTTCTCCGAATCCCCGCTTTCGTCCGTTCCTTCCACTTTCTCTGAACCCCCGCTTTCGTCCTCCTGTAGCGCCAAAGGACGCACGATACGCTCCCTGCGCAGGCCCGGTCCATAGATCAGCTCGTCCGCAGCCAGCGTTATCACAAAATAATCCTTCTCTTGTAAGAGCTCCGCGAGGTTTTCATACGCCTTCTTTATCGGCGCGGCGGAGCCCTCCCCTGTAAATCTCTCGCCCAGCCCGACCAAGACCATCTCGGCCTCTTGTATCTTTTGGGCGATCGTCTCCCTTGCTTCCTGCATTTGTCCCTATGTAAAAATAAGCCGGAATGCTTCCCGGCTTATCTTATTTCCCTTCCTATAATACCAGCTTATCGATCACTTTCACCAGATTACCGATCTCGGGTTTGGAAAGCTGTGCGTTAGCGCCGAGCGCCTCTCCCTTTTTCTTCATTTCCTCATTCACCAGAGAGGAGAAAATGATAACCGGGATATTCTTTGTCTCGTCATGGTCTTTGATCAGCTTTGTCAGGCGATGGCCGTCCATAAGCGGCATCTCGATATCTGTGATCACGCACTGCACATGCTCGTTCAAAGTCCCCTCTTCCAGACATTCCCTGATCACGTCCCATGCCTGCTGTCCGTTCTCGGTATGGATCAGATTGTGGTAGCCGGCCTTTTTCAGGGAATCTACGATCAGCTTATTTAAAAGCGCGGAATCTTCTGCGATCAGGATCGGCACGTCGCTGCGCTCTCTTTCGCCCAGCGTATCAATATCCGATACCTTCAGGCCCGTTTCAGGATTGATATCCGTCACGATCTTCTCAAAGTCAAGGATAATGATGAGTTTGTCGTTAAATTTGATGATACCGGTCGAAACGCCGTCCTCCGAGGTCGATACGGTAGCGCCCGGCTTGATGATCTCCTTCCATGATACTCTATGTATCCCGACGACGGAATCTACATGGAACGCAATGTCCAGCTTATTGAAATTCGTCACGATGAAAAGCCCGCCCGGCTTCGACTGCCCCTTCTGAAGACAGTTCTTTAGGTCGATCGCCGTGATCATCTTATCACGCGGCATAAAGATCCCTTCAATACTGGGGTGCGCGTTCGGCACCGGAGTCACTTCCTGATAATTGATGATCTCACGTATCTTGGCAACATTGATCCCGTATTGATTCCCGTCCAGCGTAAACTCCAATACCTCTAATTCATTCGTTCCATTTTCCAATAAGATTTTTGTGTCCATACCCTTCACCTCTCCGCGTATAACATCTGCCGATATTATATGATGTCATTGTCCCTCCCGGGATTTTGTAAAAAACAGACAAGATTTTTATACTCCTGTTAGTATTATATCTTTTTTTTACAAGTTATGCAAACCCTTTCTGTAGAAAACGGCAGGAAATTTTTCTGAAAACAAAAAAAACATAACGCTCATAGACCGTTATGCCTCTTTTTTCTATTATGATGATAGATTATTATGCACCTTCGAGGATCATTCTCTCTTCTTCTTACCCGTACCCTCAAAACCGAACGCTGAAATCCTCTCTCCTTCTCCCTTCGAAAAACAACCTTCCCCTTTCCTTCG